>NZ_JBQHWA010000016.1:0-81528 GCF_052064225.1 Blautia massiliensis (ex Liu et al. 2021)
ATAAAAAAGGCCCAGGGGTGTGCAGAGGGGCGCGGCCTTGTGCCCCTTTGCGGTTTTCTCACATTCCAATGTGATCTACCCTCTGCGGGGGCCGCAGCCTATGTGCCATACAGCCGGAGGCCACAGCCTATGCGGCATATACGGCCGATGTTCCGCAATCCATGCGGTATATACAGCCGGAGTTCCGCAATCTATGCGGCCATTCGGCCGGGTCTCCGCGATCTATATTATGCAACAATATATCCTACAGAAATATACAAAGTTCCGTTTGATACATTTCGGCTCAGTGTCGAATTGCCGATACAGAAGCATACAGACACAAGTTAGTTTCTTTCAGCATTCCACAATCGCTGCACTATATAAAAAAGGCCCAGGGGTGTGCAGAGGGGCGCGGCCTTGTGCCCCTTTGCGGTTTTCTCACATTCCAATGTGATCTACCCTCTGCGGGGGGCCGCAGCCTATGTGCCATACAGCCGGAGGCCGCAGCCTATGCGGTTATACGACCGGAGTTCCGCAATCCATGCGGCATATACGGCCGGGATTCCGCAATCCATGCGGCCATTCGGCCGGGGTCTCCGCAGCCCATGCGGTTATTATTTCCCCATACAAAATTTAGAAAATATCTCATTAACAAGGTCTTCCCCAAGTGATTCTCCCAGAATCCGTCCCAGACTTTCGTATGCATCTGTCAGGTCTATGGAATAAAAATCCTCCGGCATTCCGCTTTCTATGCTATTTTCTACCAGAGAAAGACTTTCCTGTGCTTTTAAAAGTTCCTGTCTGTGGCGTTCATTGGTGATGTAGACTTCATCATTGAAGTCAATCTCCCCACTGAAGAACATTTCCCGGATTTTTTCTTCCAGGTCTGTGATCCCGGTTTCTTCTTTTGCGGAGATCGGGATCACCGGCTGGTTTATTCTGCTCTTTAAATCCTCTATATCTATAGCAGATTCAAGGTCTGTCTTGCTGTAGAGGACAATTGTCTTTTTCTCTTGCAAAATTTTTATGATTTCTTCGTCGTTTTCATCTAACGGTACGGAGGAATCTACGACATAGAGGATCAGGTCTGCGTCTGCTGCCATTTCCTTGGCTTTGGATACGCCGATTTTCTCTACGATGTCTTCTGTCTGGCGGATTCCGGCTGTGTCAGCGATCTTTAATGTGATCCCATGCAGGTTGATATACTCTTCCAGTACGTCTCTGGTGGTTCCTGCGATATCGGTCACGATGGCTCTGTCCTCTCCCAGAAGCAGGTTCAGCAGAGAAGATTTCCCTGCGTTCGGCTTGCCCAGGATCACGGTCCGGATACCTTCCTGTATGATCTTTCCGTCTCCGGCTGTTTTTAACAGGTTCTGTATTTTTTCTTTTTCTTCTGCTACGATCTGTTCTAATTCTTCCGAATATCCTGTCAGATCATAGTACTCAGGATCGTCTAATGCCGATTCAATGTACGCTATATGGTACAGTAGTTTTTCTCTGATCTGCTGTACAGTTTTTCGGACTGAACCTTTTAATTGTCCTACAGAATTCTTTAATGAGTACTCATTTTTGGACTGTATCACGTCCATAACGGCCTCCGCCTGGGAAAGATCGATCCTTCCATTGAGGAATGCACGCTTGGTAAATTCTCCCGGCTCGGCAATAATGGCTCCGTTTTTCAGCACAGTTTCCAGTACCTTTTTCATGGCTAAAACGCCGCCGTGGCAGTCGATTTCTATGGTATCTTCTCCTGTGTATGTCCGTGGTCCGCGCATGGCCATGACCAGCACTTCGTCTACCATTTCTTCGTTATCATAAATATATCCATAATGGATGGTGTGGCTTGGGACGTTTTTCAGAGATTTTTTTCCACCCTTGGAACGGTATACTCCGGATGCGATCTCAAAAGCCTCCGGGCCACTGATCCTGACGATCCCGATTCCCGATGCGCTCATAGCTGTGGAAATCGCAGCAATCGTTGTCTCTTCCATTTTTCACTCTCCTTTGTCAAACGGATAAAAGCATCCGCTATATCACACTGCAGCTGATCGCTACCATGCCGTTTATCCTGGTCCAGCGGATAAAAGCATCCGGTTAAACGCAAAAATGTTACTCCGGAAAAGCTTTTTACACGCAAAAAACACGTGTTATTCACGCTTTCACCTAGAATAACATCTTCTGTCAGTTTCCATATTTATAATGCTGATCTCTGCATTCCGGATGTCCGCTGCAGAAATATCTTTTGTTATTTGCTCTTCAATGATTATAAAGAATTGTTGCGGAGATTGCAATGATAATTTTTAATTTTCAGTTCCATACAAAAAAGCCGTACCCACGGAGCTTACGCTCCGGGATACGGCTTATAGCTTTACCGGTGGATCATCAATTATTGCGTTTCAGTTTTACTACTACATGTCTGTAAGGTTCTTCTCCCTCACTGACTGTCTCTACATAGCGGTTGCCCTGCAGAGATGCATGGATGATCCTTCTTTCGTACGGATTCATCGGTTCCAGAACTACCGGTTTTCTGGTTTTCTTTACCTTGAAGGCGATTCCTCTTGCAAGGTTCTCCAGAGTTTCCCTACGACGGCGTCTGTAGTCCTCGGTATCGAGTTTTACACGAATGTAGGTAGACTCGCCTTTGTTTACCACAAGGCTTGTCAGATACTGAAGAGAATCCAGTGTCTGGCCTCTTTTTCCGATGAGGATACCCATATCCTCACCTTCAAAATCCACATCCAGAGAACCGTCTGCAGTGTTGTATTTCGATGTGATCTCCAATTCTCCAAGATCCATGGAGCCGAATACGTCACGAAGAAATACGACTGCTCTCTCCTCAACCTCTCTGATCTTCTCCGGATCGCTGAGGATCTCTATCGGTCTGCCCTGCTTCGGTGCTCTCTCACGTGTTTCCTTCGGCTGACGCTCCTTTGGAGCTCTTGGCTGTTTCTCACGTGCAGGCTTTGCTTTGCCCTGGAAATCCCTTGCAGGTCTTTCCTTTGGCGCTGCTGCCTTTGCAGGTGCTTCTTCAGATGCCTTCTCCACCTGTACAGCTTCTTTCTTCACCGGCTTCTTCTCCTCTGCAGGAGCTGCTTTCGGTGCAGATTCTTTCTTTACATCCGGAGTAAAAGGCTTTTCTAATTTCTTCTCTTCTTTGATAGCGTCCAGTTTCACGGACTCTACCAGTTCATCGATTTCCTGCATATCAGAAACTGGCTCGATTCTGCGAACTTTGATCACGGCAGGTTTGCTGCCGATTCCGAAGAATCCGGAGCTGCCTTCACTGATAACCTGAATATCAAGCTGGTCACTGGAAGTTCCAAGCTCAAGACACGCTTTTGTGATAGCTTCATTCTTTGTTTTTGCTGAAAACTGAATGTAATCCTCCATTACGAACCCCTCCGTTCCTGATTATTTCTTCTTATTTCTCTCATCAAAGTCTCTTACGAGATTTGCTTTGGCTGTGATGCTGCCCGGTTTTGCACTTCTTGCCTTCTCATAAGCAGTATCAACCTTCTGTGCTCTGTCTGAAGCACCGTTGTTTCCGCTGTTGCCCTTATTGATCACAGGTTTATTGATATTCTTGGCGGACTGATGAGCCTGATTGGTGATCTTCTGCGGCGGAAGTCCTTCCTTCGCACGCTTCGCTTCGATCTTCTTCATATTCTCATTAACCAGATCATCAATGTTCATCTTATCAAGATGACGATTGATCGCAAACTGCTGGGCACTTCGAACGACAGCACTGGCGATCCAGTAGATACCAAGACCAACCGGGAATGTGAAACAGAAGAATGCAGACATCAGAGGCATGACCATGTTCATGGTTTTCATGGAGTTTGCCATTGCGCTGGCCTGATCATTTCCGTCTGCCGGCTGTGTTGCAGCCTGTGGCATAAGCTTCAGGTTCAGCATCTGAGTTGCCCATGCAAGAACCGGGATCAGAAGTGCTACGATCGCAAGTAACAGAGAACCATGATTTTTGAAGAATTCCATGATATAGTACAGCGGCTGGTCTGCGATATTCAGTCCACAGAAGCCCTGCATCTTGGAAATATTGCCGGATGCTTTTGTGATCGCATCAGAAAATCCTGAAAACTGATCCATCTGTGCCAGCTCTTTCCACTGGGAAGGAGAAAGTGCATACAGAAAATCAACAATAGAGTTACTTGTAGCATTTCCGGCACTGTCCATAACGAGACGTACTCGTGTCATGGAATGGTCTGTGATAAACTGCTGCAGGATATCTGTGTATCCGTTTACAGCTACCAGGTTGTCAACTACACCAGTAAAAATGTTCTTTACACTTCCAACATAAGCAGGAATCCGGTAGATAACCTGATACAGAGCAAACAGAATAGGCATCTGAATGGCTAACTGTACACAGCTACCGGTTGGAGAAACACCATATTTCTGATAAACAGCCTGGGTTTCTTCGTTCATTTTCATCATGGAGGCCTGATCCTTTTTACCCTGATATTTCTTCTGGATCTTCTGGATCTCAGGCTGCATGATCGCGCTTAACTTGGAGAATTTCTGCTGCTTGATCTGCAGCGGTGTCATAAAGGCAAAGATAAGAATACTGAAGATAATGATACAAAGACCAATGTTCTGGATTCCGAACAGGCCGTCAAGCATCTTATATATGCCATCCATGATCCATCCCATCACAGACGCGATCTGTCCGATAATAGGAGTTCCGGTTTTTGTTGCTAAAAACAGTTCCAAATTCATTTCCTCCTAGACTTCTTATTCAATTGTAAAAGTCCGGTAACTATTCATTCGTCCACTAACTGCGGAGGTACTGAACAGTTACAAATTCCGATAACTGCTCTGCCCGGGAAAAGGCTGAACAGTCACAAAATAATTCATGGCACAGGATCATAGCCTCCGTGGGAAAAAGGATTGCATCGCAATATCCTCCATACCGCAAGAAGACTGCCCTTAAATGCGCCATATTTTTCGATTGCTTCCAAACCATATTGAGAACATGTGGGAATATAAGGACATTTCGTTCTCTTCATCGGCGATATATATTTTTGATAGAGCCTTATCATCTTAATCAGAAATTTCTTTATCATGTTCATTCCCTGTTATATGATGCTTTCTTGCAAGATGCAGAAAAGCACTCTCGATCTCGTGAAAGCTCTTGCCCTTGGCTGCGGCTCTCGCTACTACTACAATATCAAGGTTACTGTCAAAATCTGTTTCGTTGAGACGATAGCTTTCTCTGATCAGTCTGGTGAGTCTGTGGCGAACCACACTGTTCCCTACTTTTTTGCTTACTGATATTCCCAGACGATTCTTCATGTGCTGATTCTTCAGCACGTACATCACCAGAAGCCGATTTGCGTACGATGTTCCGTTCTGATATACAACTTTAAAATCTTGATTTTTCTTTAAGGACTCTGATCTGATCAAACGAATCCTCCTTAATTAGATTCCGCCTGCGCGGATATTTCTCCGAATAGAAGAAAAGACCACATAAATGCGGTCTTGCAGCTTATGCTGATAACTGTTTTCTTCCTTTTAATCTTCTTGCAGCTAATACTTTACGTCCGCCCTTTGTGCTCATGCGAGCTCTGAAGCCGTGAACTTTAGCTCTGGATCTCTTTTTTGGCTGAAATGTCATCTTCATAGGTAAAGCACCTCCTTTATCTATTTTTAATTGTTATGAAATAACTTATCATTCAGAACATCGTTTCAATTATATAAATAAACCTCCTTTTCGTCAAGTAAAAATTGCAAAAAACCCGATAAAATCAAGGGTCCTATAAAATACCCCCACCTTACGGTATTTATTTTTTTCTCTTATGTGGAAAGCGCTTATGGTTTACGTAACATTATCCACATTTTGTGGATAACTTGTGGATAACTTGTGGATTGACCGGAAATCTATCCACTTTTTCAGAGGGTTTGTTCACATCGTTTTCAAAAAAACCCTTTATTTGCGGTATTTTTAAGGTGGATTTTTTTATACACATAATTCTTCCACATTTTCCACCAATTCTCGACTTATGGAAACCTCCAGGACTTTTATCCACAATAATCCACCCTAATCCACAGTAATTTCCCCACATTATCCACATTCTTTTCCCCAAAATCTCAAGGATTTTCCATTGCGAAAACCCCATTTTCATTGTAATATATAAAAGGATATCTATCTCCAGTCGCAGACTGGGGTTATTATAATACTCATGGGAGGAAAAAATGGACGCTGTTATTGAAAAATGGGAGGAGATCCTGCAAACTGTCAAATCTGAATATGAGGTGACTGATGTCCCTTTTAATACCTGGCTCAAGCCGCTGAAAGTTTATGAGGTTGACGGAAAGCTGATAACAGTGGTTGTTCCCTCTGAACAGGCAGCGATCGGAGTCAATTACATCAGTAAACGTTACAAAATACCCCTCCAGGTTACTATCTGTGTACTGACAGGCATGGAAGAATGCGAGGTTCGCTTCGTTCTGGAAAAAGATCTCCCCAAAAAAACAGAAAAAAACACTTCTTATGATAAACAGGTTCAGGATACACGTTACGAAGAAGCGCATTTAAATCCAAAATACACCTTCGACACCTTCGTTGTAGGAAGTAATAACAAATTCGCCCAGGCCGCAGCTCTTGCAGTTGCTGAATCACCGGGAGATACCTACAATCCACTGTTTATCTATGGCGGAGCCGGTCTTGGTAAGACGCATCTTATGCATTCCATCGCCCATTTCATTCTGGAACACGACGAAAACAGCCGTGTTTTGTATGTAACCAGTGAGGAATTTACCAACGAGCTGATCGAAACCATCCGAAACGGAAATAACACGGCAATGAGCAAATTCCGTGAAAAATACAGAAATATCGACGTTCTTCTTGTCGATGATATTCAGTTTATTATAGGAAAAGAATCCACACAGGAGGAATTTTTCCATACATTTAACAGTCTTCACAGTGCCAAAAAGCAGATCATCATATCCTCTGATAAACCACCGAAGGATATGGAGATCCTGGAAGAGCGCTTCCGTTCCCGGTTCGAGTGGGGTCTGATCGCAGATATCACGCTGCCTGATTACGAAACCCGAATGGCGATCCTTCATAAAAATGAAGAAATGAACGGCTACAACATCAGTGAAGATGTTATCAAATATATCGCTACCAATATCAAATCCAATATCCGTGAGCTGGAAGGTGCCTTTAACAAGGTCATGGCCGGAGCCAAGCTTGAGAAAAAGGAAGTAACTCTGGAGCTGGCAGAGCAGGCACTGAAGGATATTATTTCTCCGGATGAGAAAAAAGTGATCACACCGGAATACATCATCTCCGTTGTTGCAGAGCATTACGGAGTCACACCTGCGGACTTAAGCGGAAACAAACGAAACTCCAAGATCGTCATGCCCCGCCAGGTTTCCATGTATCTCTGCCGTGAGATCATATCCACACCTTTGAAAAATATCGGAAAAGCGCTCGGAAACCGTGACCATACCACCGTTATGCACGGTATCGAAAAGATCGAAAACGAATTGCAGAACGACGATAACTTAAAAAATACCATTGATATATTGAAAAAGAAGATTAATCCACAAGGTTAGGGAAGTTTTCCACATTACTGGTGTATAACGTGTTGATTATATGTGGAGAGATGTGTACAACTTTTTTTGCCAAAATGCGGCGGTAATTTTATCCCCGGGTTATTCACATGCGAAACTACCACTTTTACACAAAGTTATCCCAACGGAAAACCCCTGAAAACATCAGGCCTGCGGGAGTTTTTCACAAAATCTGGCCCCCTACGGCGGTTACTGCGGATTTTTTCTATAAATATATTTATAAAAACCACAAATTATTCAGAAAGGGAGTTATACACACTATGAAAATCATCTGCTCCAAATCAAGTCTGTTAAAAAGTGTAAGTATCGCACTCAAAGCAGTTCCATCAAAAACCACGATGCCGATTCTGGAATGTATTCTCATGGATGCAACCACCAACCAGATCAAATTTACCACCAACGATATGGAGCTGGGAATTGAAACGATCGTTGAGGGTACTATTGAAGAAAAAGGTAAAGTTGCTCTTGATGCAAAAATCTTCTATGAAATCATCAGACGACTTCCGGATAATGATGTTACCATTAAGACCGATGATAAATATGCAGCAACCATTACCTGTGAAAAAGCAAAATTCAATATCCCTGGAAAATCAGGAGAAGATTTTGCTTATTTACCGATGATCGAGAAGGATGAACCGCTGACGATCTCTCAGTACACACTGAAAGAAATGATCCGCCAGACTATTTTTTCGATTGCTGTAAATGAAAACAATAAGCTTATGACCGGTGAACTTTTTGAGATCAAAAATAACTGTCTGAAGGTAGTTTCTCTGGACGGACATCGTATCTCTATCCGCAAAATGTCTCTTAAGAAAGATTATTCTGACCGTAAGGTGGTAGTTCCGGGCAAAACTTTAAGCGAGGTCAGCAAGATCCTTTCCGGAGAAGTGGATGATCAGGTCAGCATTTACTTTACAAAAAACCATATTTTATTTGAATTTGATCAGACTATGGTAGTTTCCAGACTGATCGAGGGAGAATATTTCAGAATTGACCAGATGCTTTCCAGTGATTATGAGACAAAACTGAAGATCAACAAAAAAGAGTTCCTGGATTGTATCGACCGTGCCACACTTCTGGTACGTGAGGTTGATAAAAAACCGATCATCATCAACATCACGGACGATGATATGGAGCTGCGCATTGATTCTGCAATGGGTTCCATGAATGAAGAGATCGATATTGAAAAAGAGGGTAAGGATATCATGATCGGCTTCAACCCGAAATTCCTGATCGATGCGCTTCGTGTTATTGATGATGAAACCGTGACGATCTATCTTGTAAATCCGAAGGCCCCGTGCTTTATCCGTGACGATGAGGAGAACTATACTTACCTGATCCTTCCTGTAAATATCAACCAGAATCAGGCCAGATAAGACCTGGGGTAATGTGACCGTTTTTGACCGATTGTGCATGGGAATGCGATCGTGTTCTGAAAATTGTTTTATGCGTAAACTGCTGGAAGGGGGTATTTAAATTACCACCTTCCGGTGAAATTTGTATTTTGGGGGATTTTAAATACCGCCAGAAGATCAGAAAAGACCGATCTGACGGAGAAAATACCCCGGAGATAAGAGGAGAAAAAATTGGAGATCAGAATTAAAGACGAATTTATCAAGCTTGGCCAGGCGCTGAAGCTGGCCGGTGTTGTGGAGGACGGCGTTGAGGCGAAATATGCCATCAATGATGGTCTGGTACTGGTAAACGGTGAGGTGGAGAACCGCCGTGGCCGCAAGATCCATCCTGGAGATACCATTTCCTACGATGGAAAAGATATTTATGTGATCGGGTGAAGGAATGTACATTGAATCCATCAGACTGAATAATTTCAGGAATTATGAGTCGCTGGAGATGAATTTTGATCAGGGCACCAATATTCTCTACGGTGACAATGCCCAGGGAAAGACCAATATCCTGGAGGCGGTTTATCTGGCAGGTACCAGCAAATCCCACAAGGGAAGCAAGGACCGGGAGATGATCCGCTTTGAGAATGAGGAATCCCATATCCGAATGATGGTGAAGAAGGGCGATCTTTCATACAAAATAGACATGCACCTCCGGAAAAACAAAGCAAAGGGAGTTGCCATCAACGGGCTGCCGATCCGCAAGGCAAGGGAGCTGCTGGGGGTGGTGAATCTGGTGTTTTTTTCTCCGGAGGATCTTAATATTATCAAGAATGGACCGGGAGAGAGAAGACGTTTTCTGGATTCGGAGCTTTGTCAGCTGGATGGTGTTTATATCACGGAGCTGGCCGGCTACAATCACATCGTGAACCAGAGAAACCGTCTTCTCAAAGACTGTTGTATGAACCCCGGGCTGAAAGGTACCCTGGATGTCTGGGATATGCAGATGGTCGATTACGGAAAGAAGATCATCGGGAAGCGGGAAGCCTTTGTGGAGGAGCTTAACGAGATCGCAAGGGGGCTTCATAAAGGCCTTACCGGCGGGATCGAGGAGCTGGAGATTCTGTACGAGCCAAGTGTGACGGCGGCGGAGTTTGAGGATAAGCTTTCCAGGAACCGGGAGCGGGATCTTCGGATGAAGCTGACCTCCGTGGGACCGCACAGAGATGATTTCTGCGTAAAGGTCAACGGGATCGACATCCGGAGGTATGGTTCCCAGGGGCAGCAGAGGACTGCGGCCCTTTCCCTGAAGCTTTCGGAGATCTATCTGGTGAAGAAAAAAATCCGGGATACACCGGTGCTTCTGCTGGATGATGTTCTTTCGGAGCTGGATAGCAGCAGGCAGACATATCTGCTAGAAAGCATCCACGATATACAGACTCTGATCACCTGTACAGGACTGGATGATTTTGTCAGCCATCAGTTCAAGATCAACAGGGTTTTTCAGGTGGTAAAGGGGCATGTTTATATGCCTAAAGGGTTTTGACAAGCCCGTATGCATATGGTAAACTGATTCTGATTATGGAAAGTTGGTGAATATTTTGGATAAAGAGGAGTTTCGCGTTAAGCTGGGACAGATCAATAAGCTGGTCGAGACCCAGGATTACAAAGGCGCCATGCAGATTGTGGACAGCATTGACTGGCGTCGTGTGAAAAACGTCCGTACCCTTTGTGTAGTGGGCGAGATCTACGCGGCCAACAAGCGCTATGAAGAGAGCAAGGAAATTTTTCTTCTTGCCTACCACAGAGCGCCGATCGGCAAGAACATACTTTACCGTCTGATCGAGGTTTCCCTGAAAATGGGACAGATCAGTGAAGCCACAGAGTTCTTTGATGAGTACAGAGAAGTGGCAGGTAACGATAACAGTCAGTATATACTGCGATACAAGATTGCCAGAGCAAAGAATGCATCTCTGAATGAACAGATCCGTATTCTTGAGGAATATAAGGAGAAAGAGTTTACAGAGCGCTGGTCCTATGAACTGGCCAAACTCTATTACAAGGCAGGAGACAAGCAGAAGTGCCTGGATCTCTGCAATGAGATGATTCTCTGGTTTAATGATGGAAATTATGTGATGAAGGCCCTTGACCTGAAACAGCGTATGGGAGTTCTCACAGGAGAAGAAAAAGAGAAATACGAACAGCGTTTTATTCCAAAACTGATTCCGCCGGAAAAGGCGAAGGAGATCAGGGAAAGTAAGGAAACAGAAACGGCAGGGGAGTCCGAGTATGAGGAATCCAGACCGGTTACAGATACGATTCAGGTAGATGATGAACGAGATCTGAACAGTGCTGAGACTTTCCAGGAGAAGATTTCCAAAGGTATCCGGGATATCTTCGGCGGTCATAAGAAGGCAGCGGAAGAACCAGAGGATATGGAAGAAGACGTACAGGATGAATCAGAAGATTTCACTGAGGAAGAGGCAGAGGATGTTCAGGAAGGTGAAGAAACACCGGAAGAAGAAACTGCTGCCACAGAAGAATCAGCAGAATCTGAGGAAACGGATTCTGAGGACACAGAGGAAGAAATTCCGGAATCTGAAGATGGAGAAGAACTGCTGTCATCCGGTATCGAAAATCTGTCCGGAGGAACTGCAGAATTAAAAGCAGAGATCCAGAAAGAAGCAGCAGAGCCTATACAGACTACAGAACAGGAATTATCCCAGAGTGTTGCAGAGATCATGAAGGCGTCTCAGGAAAAGGAATCAGAAGAGCCATCCGGCGTTCCGCTTAACGAGGAAGGAAAACCTGATTTCTCAGCGACAATCCGTATGCCACAGCTTAAGATTCCGAAATCAATGATCAATGTAGACCCGGAAAATGCAAGCGCTGCAGCCAAAATTCCGGACGCATCCGAAATTTTCGGAAGTATTGATGAAATTGCGGCTGAGGTGGCCAAGGATAAAGAAACAAAGGCAGAAACAGAAGAAGAGCAGGAGTTCAATCTGGAGGATACAATTCTTGCTGCCGCAACAGAGCAGGGAATTGATATTCCGGAAGAAGAAAAATCACCGGATGTACAGATGTCAGATGTAACTGAGGAGACAGATGACGAAGACGATCTGGATATCGTAGCGGATGAATTTGTTCCGGAAGAGCCGGATGCTGCAGATATTGAAGATATTATGGCGCAGATTTCCGCACAGCAGGCAGAAGATGCGAAGCAGTCTGAGCGTGAGCGCACAAGAGTTCCGGATCTGATTCTGGACGAAGATGAAGAGCCGGTTACAGAAGAAGATATGCAGGCTGCAGAAGCAGAATTTCTCAATGGCCCGGCCGGTGTTTCCAAGCCAGTGGAAGAGGACGCTTTTGAAGATATTGAAGAACTGAATGAAGAAGCACTCACAGATATGCCGGAGGAATTATCCCTGGATGAGGCTGCTTCGGAAGATGACACTGCTGAAAAGACAGCGGAGAAACTGGATGATGTTGCTACTGTTGTAGAAGAAGAGACACCTCTCGATGAGGAAGAAGAATACAGTACAGATGATGTTTCCGTTCAGAGTGAGGCAGAAGATGACGAAGAGGATGATTTTATCTCAAGCCTTACAGAAGATATGGAAGAGGACGACAGTGAAGAAGAACTCACGGAGGAAGAGCAGCTTGAGCGGTTCATCGAGGATATTCAGCCGGAAATTGATCCGAATACCATTATCTCCAGAAAAAGACAGCTCACAGATGAAGAGAAACAGCTTTTCACTTATTTTGTAGCAGTTCCGGGAATGAAAGAACAGCTGCTGGATGTGCTTTGTGATGTGCAGACGGGCGCTGCGGATCATACATCCCAGACAGGAAATGTAATCGTTATGGGTGGCAGAGAAACTGGAAAAACAAGACTGATTTCAAGTCTGATCCCGGCAATCTGCAAGGAGCTGAATATTGAGGCATCCAAGGTTGCCTACATATTTGCGGAAGACCTTAACGGAAAAAATATTGCAGAGATTGCATCCAAGCTTGCAGGCGGTTTCCTTGTTATTGAGAACGCAAACCAGCTTTCCCAGGAAACAGCAGATGAGCTTGATGAAGTAATGAATGGAAATACAAAGGGTATGATCGTGATCCTCGAGGATGAAAAGATCGGCATGCGTAAGCTGATCGCAAGATATCCGAAACTTGCGAAGAAATTTACATCCATGATCAATATTCCTGTATTTACAAATGATGAACTTGTTAATTTTGCCAAGGTTTACACCATGGAAAATGGATTCCGCATTGATCAGATGGGCATGCTTGCATTGTACAATCTGATCGGGATCAACCAGAAGGAAGATCAGCCGATGTGTATCGGAACTGTGAAGACCATGCTGGATAATGCCATGGCAAAAGCACAGGGCGGATTATTTAAACGCTCCAAGAAGCGTGTGGACCGTGACGGATTCACCGTACTTCTTGAAAAGGATTTCAGCTGAAAATAAACAGAAAAGCAGAGGTAAAAAATATGGCCAGACCTTATCTTGGTAACCCGAAATATACCATTGAAGTCCTTCAAAAGTATCATTTTGTTTTCCAGAAAAGGTTTGGTCAGAATTTTCTGATCGATGAACATGTTCTGGAAAAGATCATTGATTCTTCCGGAATAACGAAGGATGATTTCATACTGGAGATCGGTCCCGGAATCGGAACCATGACACAGTATCTTGCGGAAGCGGCCAGAGAAGTGGCTGCTGTGGAGATCGACAGTTCTCTGATCCCGATTCTTAAGGATACTCTGAAAGAATGGGACAATGTAACGGTGATCAACAACGATATCCTGAAAACAGATATCAAAAAGATTGCCGATGAAAAAAATGGCGGAAAACCTGTAAAGGTAGTCGCAAACCTGCCGTATTATATTACGACACCGATCATCATGGGACTTTTTGAGAAGAATGTTCCTGTGGATTCTATCACGGTTATGGTGCAGAAAGAGGTTGCAGACCGTATGCAGGTAGGACCTGGAACCAAGGATTACGGTGCGCTTTCTCTGGCTGTTCAGTATTACGCGAAGCCGGAGATCGTTGCAAATGTACCACCAAACTGTTTCATGCCACGGCCCAAGGTCGGAAGTGCGGTGATCAAGCTGACACGTTATGAGAAACCGCCGGTTGAGGTTCACGATGAACGCCTCATGTTCAGACTGATCCGTGCGTCATTTAACCAGAGAAGAAAGACTCTTGTAAACGGAATCAAAAACTCCGGAGATTTTTCCCTTGGAAAAGAAGAGATTGAGAAGATATTTGAGAAGTGTGGGCTTCCACTGAATATTCGAGGCGAAGCGCTGACACTGGAGCAGTTCGCCATGCTTGCCAACTGTATCTACGAAGAAAAAAATAATAAATAAAACATTACGCAAAAAGAACCCGGGCAGCTGTTCCGGGTTCTTTTTGCGTTTCCGGACGGGATAATTGGAGAGATATCCAATCCGGACATATATAACTTGTCATAGAAAGGAGGTTATGTCTGAGGTGTCAGACATAAGTAAGTAATGAAAAATTTACAATATTTATTCTATAAAGGAGATGTTAGGAAAGTTTGTTGAAAATATGAAAATATTGTGAATATATTTTTGAACTTATACATAAAGTCAGACCTGACAGAGCGAAAAACAGGAAAATTCCAGTTTACAGAAGGGTGGGGTATTGTGTTATACTGAGTGGCGTCAAAAAGGAACTGAAAATTATGGAACTGGAAACAGTTACAGATTATGGATAGAGGGCAGTGCCCTTCTGGAGGATGAATATTATGAAAAAAATGAACAGGATCACAGCACTGGTTGTTGCAGGCGTTATCTCATGTACTTCACCAATGATGGTCATGGCGTCTGATTCCAGCTCTGTTATGAGCCAGGCAGAGGAGATTCTTAAGGATAACGAGATCGAATCTCTTGCGTCTGACCCGGATAAAGTTGGAGATATTATCGTTTATGTAAAAGGGCTTTTTGATTCCAATCAGATTTCTGATGATGAGATTTCACAGGGAATTGATGAGGCAGCGGATCATTATGGTGTGACACTTTCTGAGGATGATAAGAATTCTCTCATGAACATTATCAGCAAATTCAAAGGAATCGACATCAGTGATGATCAGATTAAAGGTTATGTAAGCGATGCATACAGTACCCTGAAAGATATGGGTGTTACAAAGTCTGATGTAAAGAATATTTTTGAGAAAGCGATCGAGTTTATTAAGGGTATGCTTTCCCGTCAGTAGGAGGAAGGTGTTCAGAATGGCACTTTTATTGGGATTATTATTCTTAAGTTTACTGGAAATGTACAAAATGTACAATATTTAGAACGCTTGTCAATAAAGCAAATGTGGCGTTTTTATAAAAAAAGAGGAAAAACAGAAAAGAAATTGTGCAAATACGCTAAAAGTTCACAAGCTGTTCATAATTTGTTCATATTTATCTGATACTATAATAACAGTTCGAAAGAACACTACGAAAGACGCTGTAATGGTGTGTATCTGTATCATTACACATACAATTTTTTTCATAATAATCGCCCCGGTAAGCCACTACCGGGGCACTCCTCGTTTTATGGGGAAAAATATCAGAAAATGTAGCCTCTGCCAATGTGCGGAGTTTTTTTGTATAAAGAGGCTGTTTTGCATTCAAAAAAATAATAGCGTCGGTGGTTTGCCCATGCTATAATAATTAAGATTAAAATGAAAATCCGGCAGAAAGAATAAGAAAAAGGCCGGAAGTAAATGATGAAAAGATGAAGCGTGAACGGAGGTCAGGAAATGGCGGAGTCTATGAAAGATTTTGAGCAGGAGCTGGAGGCTTCTTTTAAGAAAATTGAGGAAGGTGATATCATCGCCGGGACAGTGGTCAGTGTGGATGAGACAGGAGTTGTTCTTGATCTTAAATATTATGCTGAGGGATTTATTCCGGCAGAGGAATTTTCCAGAGAGCCGGGATTTAATATTAAAGAGGCAGTTCAGCCGGGAGAAGAGATCCAGGCAACCGTTCTTAGGAAAGATGACGGACAGGGAAATATTCTTCTTTCCAGAGCAGAGGCAGCAGATGTACTTGCATGGGATAAACTGAAAGAGCTTCAGGAATCCGGGGAAGCACTGGATGTTGTTGTAAAGGGAATCGTAAACGGCGGAGCCATTGCTTATGTGGAAGGTGTTCGAGGTTTTATCCCGGCATCCAAACTTGCGCTGAATTATGTAGAGGATACAGAAGAGTACCTGAACAAGCCGCTTCAGGTTCAGGTAATTGATGTAGATAAAGAGAAAAAGAGACTGGTACTTTCTGCAAAGGAACTTCTCCGTGAGAAAGCAGAGAAGGAGCGCAGAAACAAGATTTCCAATATTGAGGTTGGTTTCGTGACAGAGGGAACGGTTGAGAGCCTGCAGCCTTATGGTGCGTTTGTTGATCTTGGAAACGGAATTTCCGGTCTGGTTCATATTTCCCAGATCTGCGAAAAAAGAATTAAGAAGCCATCAGAGGCGATAAGTGTGGGAGACAAGGTTAAGGTGAAAGTAATTGCGATCAAGGATGGCAAGCTGAGCCTGAGTATCAAAGAGGCATCGGATCTGATGGCGAAGGAAGTTGAGGAAGAGACTTTTGAACTGCCGGAGTCAGGAGAAGAGGCAACCACATCTCTTGGTTCACTTTTTGCGAACATCAAACTTGATTAATTGTTATATTTTTGGATGAAAAAGGATGGATGTGAATGAAGAAACAGGAGAGAATATTTGTAATCGGACATAAGAATCCGGATACGGATTCCATCTGTTCGGCGATCGCTTATGCGGATATTAAAAACAGGACTACACAGAGTAAGAGATATATTCCGAAGAGAGCTGGTCAGATCAATGAGGAGACCAGATATGTGCTGAACCGTTTTGGTGTACAGCCGCCGGCTTATCTGGGAAATATCGGAACACAGGTCAAGGATATGGATATCCGTCTCAGTCCCCAGGCAGACAAAAACATGTCACTGAAAAATACCTGGGATCTGATGCAGGAGAACGGAATCGTATCCCTTCCGATCCGTGATAAGGAGGGATGCCTGGAAGGTCTTGTGACCATCGGAGATATTGCCAAGACTTATATGGATACTACAGACAGTTATCTGCTTTCCAATGCGCGGACGCAGTACCAGAGGATTGCGGAGACAGTTGGTGGAGAAGTGGTGGAAGGTAATGGCCACGGATATTTTGTCAAGGGACGTGTTCTCGTTGGAACAGCCAACCCGAAGATGATGGAAGGCTTTATTGAAGAGAACGACATGATCATCATGGGAGACCGTGAGGAGGATCATCTTCAGGCCATCAGCCAGAATGTAAGCTGTATTATCGTAGGGCTGAACATCGTGGTTTCCGAGAAGGTTGTGAAGCTTGCCCATGAAAAAAATATCGTAATTATTCGGTCACCGTATGATACCTTTAATATCGCCCGTCTGATCAATCAGAGTATTCCGGTCAGCTATGTTATGAAACGGGATAACATGGTTACTTTCAATACCGAAGATTTCACAGATGATATCCAGGATGTTATGGTCAAAAACCGCCACAGAGCATTCCCGGTAATCAATCCTCATGGAAAATGTATCGGAACAATTTCCAGACGTAATTTCCTGGACATGCACAAGAAAAAAGTTGTTCTTGTAGATCACAATGAGGTGGATCAGGCTGTTGATAATATTGAGAAGGCGGAGATTCTTGAGATTATTGACCATCATAAGCTTGGAACATTGCAGACCATGACACCGGTAGCGTTCCGTAATGAGCCTGTGGGATGTACGGGTACAATCCTTTATGAGATTTACGGAGAGCAGCGTCTGGAGATTCCGGAAAAAATTGCGGGACTTCTCTGTGCGGCCATTATTTCAGATACGCTGATGTTCCGTTCACCGACCTGTACACAGACGGATAAGATCGCTGCCAGCGCCCTTGCCCTGATCGCGGGAATTAAGATAGAGGATTTTGCCAGAGAGATGTTCTCAGCGGGAAGTAATCTGAAAGATAAATCCCCGGAGGAGATTTTTTACCAGGATTACAAGAAGTTTATCGGCGAGGGCAATGTTTCCTTTGGTGTGGGCCAGATCAGTTCCATGGACAGCGAGGAGCTGAAAGAGATCAAGGAGAAGCTGATGCCGTTTATGGTCAGCGAGTGTGGACGTCACGATATCACGAGAGTTTACTTTATGTTGACGAATATTCTGGAGGAATCTACAGAGCTTCTGTTTTATGGTGAGGGAAGCCAGCAGATGGCAGAGATCGCTTTTGAGAAGAAACCGGACGGGGATGCGTTCTACCTGCCGGGTGTGGTTTCCAGAAAGAAACAGCTGATTCCGGCTATGATGGAGGCTGCTCAGCTGATGAACAGCGATTACGCATAAGGAGGCCGGATCAATGGCAAAACAGATTTGGAAACCGGGAAATATGATCTATCCGCTGCCGGCAGTGATGGTCAGTGTCACAGACGGCGAGGGCAATGACAACATTATTACCGTTGCGTGGACAGGAACGGTCTGTACGAATCCGGCGATGGCTTATATTTCAGTCCGACCATCCCGTTATTCCTATGGAATGCTGAAAAAAACGGGAGAGTTTGTTATTAACCTTACAACAGAAAAACTGGCTTTTGCGACGGATTTCTGCGGAGTCCGTTCCGGCCGGGATGTTGACAAATTCGAAAAACTGAATCTTACGAAAGAGAAAGCGCAGTATGTTTCTGCTCCGATGATCGGGGAAGCGCCGGTTTCTATCGAGTGCAGAGTACGTGAGGTGAAGGAACTGGGATCGCATGATATGTTTCTTGCAGATGTACTTGCGGTCCATGCGGATGAAGCATATATGGACAAAAACAACAAGTTCCATCTCAATGATGCAGGACTTCTGGTTTATTCCCACGGGGAATATCTGGCTGGTGACCGGAAGGTGGGAACTTTTGGCTACAGCGTGAAGAAGAAAAACGGTAAGAAGAAACGCTGAGAATAATACGTCACAGGAACGATTGTTGAGATTTTGTTACAGCTATGTTAAAATGAAAGGACACAGTATGAATAATATTACACTGATAGGGATGCCTGGTGCGGGAAAAAGCAGCATCGGTGTTGTACTTGCGAAAGTGCTTGGTTACCAGTTTATTGACTCAGACCTGCTGATCCAGAAGGAAGAAAAGAGAACTTTAAGTGAGATTATTGAGCAGGATGGAATTGACGGGTTCAAGGCGGTGGAGAATCGTGTGAATGCGTCTATCCAGGTTGAGAATACGGTCATTGCCACAGGTGGCAGTGTCGTGTATTGTGATGAGGCAATGCAGCATCTGAAATCAGAAGGAGTTGTGGTATATCTGAAGATTTCTCTGAAGCTGCTGTCCAAACGTCTTGGCAATCTGAAAGACCGTGGAGTTGTTCTGAAAGAGGGCCAGACACTGGAGAGTCTTTATGAGGAACGTACTGTATTGTATGAGAAATATGCGGATATTGTTGTAGACGAGGAAGATAAAGATCTGGAGGGAAGCCTTCAGATCGTGCTGGATGCACTGAAACGGGGAGAGAAATAGTTTACAAATCCGAAATATGTGTTATAATATACAACTGACCTAAAAAACGGTGTTGCGGAACGTATGTTTCCGTCGTAAATTCAGAGAAAGTTTCTTGCTCATAGAGGAGTAAAATAATAGAGGTGTGTTATGGAACAGTATGTGATTAAAGGCGGCAATCCTCTGGTTGGAGAAGTGGATATTGCAGGCGCGAAGAATGCTGCTCTTGCAATATTATCAGCAGCCATTATGACTGATGAAACTATATTAATCGAGAATCTGCCAGATGTAAGGGACATCAATGTTCTGCTTGAGGCTATTGCAGAGATTGGTGCTCAGGTTGATCGTGTCGATAAATCTACTGTAAAGATCAATGGTTCTACCATCGGCAATCTCAGTGTTGACTACGAATTTATTAAGAAGATCCGTGCTTCTTATTATCTTCTTGGTGCGTTACTTGGTAAGTACAAGCATGCGGAAGTTCCGCTTCCAGGTGGATGCAATATCGGCAGCAGACCGATCGATCAGCATCTGAAAGGGTTCCGTGCTCTTGGTGCAGAAGTTGATATCCGCCATGGCGCAATTGTTGCCAGGGCTGAGAATCTTCATGGCAGCCACATTTTCCTTGATGTGGTTTCTGTTGGTGCAACAATTAATATTATGATGGCTGCTTCTATGGCGGCTGGACGTACTATTATTGAGAATGCTGCAAGAGAGCCTCATGTTGTTGATGTGGCCAATTTCCTGAACAGTATGGGCGCCAATATTAAGGGTGCCGGTACAGATGTAATCCGTATCCGTGGTGTTGAGAAGCTTCACCGCACAGAGTATTCCATTATTCCGGATCAGATCGAAGCGGGTACTTTTATGTTTGCGGCAGCTGCCACAGGTGGTGATGTTACCGTACACAATGTTATTCCGAAGCATCTGGAAGCTACAACAGCCAAACTTGAGGAGATTGGATGTGAGGTTGAGGAATTTGATGATGCGGTTCGTGTTCGTGCACCGCATAAACTTCATCGTACTCATGTGAAGACGTTGCCTTATCCTGGTTATCCTACGGATATGCAGCCGCAGATTGCGGTTACTTTGGCTTTGGCTGAGGGTACGAGTATTGTTACTGAGAGTATTTTTGAGAATCGTTTCAAGTATGCAGATGAGCTTTCCAGAATGGGAGCGAACATCAAGGTGGAGGGGAACTCCGCAATTATTGATGGCGTGAAGAAGCTTACAGGTGCACGTGTCAGTGCTCCGGATCTTCGTGCAGGTGCAGCGCTTGTTATTGCAGGACTGGCTGCTGAGGGTGTTACGGTTGTCGATGACATTGTTTATATTCAGCGTGGATATGAGAACTTTGAAGAGAAGCTGAGGAGTCTTGGAGCGGAGATCGAGAGGGTTTCCAGTGAGAAGGAGATTCAGAAGTTTCGGCTTCGGGTTGGGTGAGACTTTATAGAGAGTTCCTGGGTTGTAGCCTGGGGGCTCTTTTTTTTCGGATGGCGCGGACGGCGGGGGCGGCTGGATGTACGGGCGGGATGCGGTCGTTTCGCCGAGTCATACTAAGCGTCTGGTCTGCCTGCCGATAAGGGCGCCCCATAACTCGCCATGTACGCTGATGCGTACCTGGCTCAGACAGATGGGGCTTGCTCTGCGGCTGGTGGCCGCAGAGCACCTTCTCGTCAGACAGCCCAGGCGCTAAGTATGACTTGCGGCTTACTCCGACGCATCCTGCCCGTACATCCAGCCGCCCCCGCCTGTGCGTTCATGCCGGAAAAGAAAAGGAGCTGGGTGTGTAGTTGTGGTTGTGTGGGGGTGTTGTAGGGTGGTCTGACGGAAGGGGGTGGGCCATCAGCGCTGCGCTGGATGGCTGGAATGGCTGAGTTTGTGCCTGTCTGACGGGAGGTTGTGAGCATCAGCGCTGCGCTGGATGCTTGGAGGTGGAAAGGCTGAATTTGTGTTTGTCTGACGGAAGGCTGTGAGCCGAAACGCTGCGCTGTCGGCCTGGAATTCCGAAAAGTTTTCGGAAGCACACAGTTTATCCATTTGGCTGGGGAAATAACATTTTTTTTGGCAATTTTTTGGAAAATATTTGAATTTATTTTATGGGAAGTTTGGATTATAATTTATCTATATAGATGAAGATTGTTTGAATTCCGGGTGCGCTGAAGCCGGGCCTGAAATTTTTTTCTGACATGATCACGGGAGATGATAAGGTATGAGTGAGCACACAGTATTACCGCTTTTAAATTCTGCTTTTGAGCCTGGAAAGGCGTTGGAGGCGGTTGAGAGGATCGAGGATGTTGATTTCAGGTGTATTGCGCGGGCGGAGCTTTTTTATTTTACAGGGGGTGCCCGGGAGTGTAGTGAGAGTGTGGAATCTTATCTGACGGATGAGAGGCTTGAGCTTCGGCTTTCAGCTTTTATGCTTTATGGGTATGCGAATCTTAGTCTTGGAAATGCGCGGGTTGCGAGGCGGGCGCTGGAGGAGATTCAGGAGTGTTTGCGCAGGGCTTTGAGGGAGAAGGCGCCTAAAGAGGTGATGGCTTCCTGTGTGTTTGCGGGGTATGTTGGGGCGGTTTTGCTTCATTTGCCTACGGAGAGGATTCCTTCTTTGTGGGAGTTTAGCGGGTTGCTGCCGGAGGGGCTTCGGCTGTTTGCTATTTATGTGATGGCGCATCAGTCTTATCTGAATGGTGAGATCTGGAGTGCTTACGGGATGGGGCGTGCGGCGTTGCTTATGGCTTCTAAGGTTTATCCTATCAGTATGACGTATATGCGTTGTATGATGGCGATGTGCATGATGAACCGGAAGCATAAGGCGGAGGCGCAGGTGGAATTGCAGCAGGCCTGGGAGCTGGCTAAGATGGATAATTTCCTGGAGCCTTTTATTGAGCATCATGGACTTTTGCGGGGGTTGATCGAGGCTTGTATCCGTAAGAGTGATCCGGATGCCTACAGGCGGATCACGGAGGGAGTTTTGTCTTTCAGCCGTGGATGGATGACGATTCATAATCCGGAAACGGAGTGGAAGGTGACCAATGAGCTGTCTACGATGGAGTTTTCCATTGCCATGCTGGCCAGTGGTGGCTGGACGAATAAGGAGATCGCGGAGCATATTGGAATCTCGGTGAATACGGTGAAACATTATCTTACGGATATCTTTTGTAAGCTGAATGTTAAGAAACGGGATGAACTGAAGAAATATATGCTGAAATAGGGGCCTGAGGCACTTTTTCGAAGGCAAATGGGCCTTATCAAATAAGTGTCTGTAAGGTATAATAAATTACATGAATAATCAGATATTACAAGAATATTAACTGAAATGAAAGGAAAACAGAAACAGAAGGAGGTTTAACAAACAATCTTATACATATTCTGAAAATGTCAAAAGAGATGTTAATAATGACATCGGTATTGACTCTTTAATGGAAGAAAGATAAAATATATCCGATCAACGGAATCCGCGTCTGTATCGACCGAGAGGGAGAGACGCTGGCAGGAAGATTTTACAGTAAGATGATGGAAATGGAGATCAGATTCGAGAGCAGCAACCAGATGCTGCTGAAAGCAGATAGGCTCTTCGACCGGTGTGGATATCCACAGCGGTTCATGGAAGCAAGAAGCTTTCAGAAAAAAGCAGAGATAACCAGCCGGTATCAGGCTCCAAAGTCAGTTATATCAGATGAAGCGATTTTGGAAAAACAAGGAGCTTGCTGCACGGTGGACGTCATCGTACAGTCCAGAAGAAAAGCAGGATGGCAAGGCATCGTGTGCCAGCCGGATGGCAGGATGATCGACCAGTTCGAGAGCGAACTTGAACTTTTGAGATTATTGACAAAGGAAGTAAAAAAACAACAGGCAGCAGTAAACCAGTAGGATCGATAGAAAGAAGATATAGAGAACTGAAAAGAATTGGGAAAGGAAGGGTAGAGAGTCAATGAAACGTATTAAATATTTACGGACTATGACATGGGTTTTCCTGATGCTGATGACTCTGGTGCTTCCCTGGACGATACAAAAAGATGTCTTGGGGGCAGAAGCAGAGCAGGGGAGCATCACTGTTCGATTAGATGATCTTGGAACACCTATGGATAATGTAAAATTTACCGCATACCGAGTAGGCAAATGGAGCGGTGAAGGAAAATGGGTGTTGGAAGAAAGCTTGGAAAGCACGGGAGTATCATTTGACAACTTGACATATGCCGATGAATGGGATGCAGCAGCGTTGAAATTAGTACAGGCAGGAAATTTTCAAACACTTGATTCTGCTTCAGGACAGACAGATTCATCCGGTACCATGACATTGTCAGGATTAAGATGGGGAATGTATCTCGTAGAGCAAAATGGGGAAAGCGAATATGGAACAGTATCACCGTTCTTGGCAGCTATTCCTTATGTGCAGGATGGAGGCCGTTACAGTGACTTGACCGTACATCCGAAAGCAAAAGCTCTAGAAAAAGAAGAAAATGGACGAATCGAAGTTACAAAAAGAACTGGATATATGGATCCTCAACTTCTTGAAGTGATCGACCTGATTCCGGCAGACGCCGTTTACTATGTGGGAATTTTCCAAGATAAACAGGGAAAGATTCCATATGGAACAGATTATTTAAAAGAGATCCGGATGCAAGGAGTCAGCACAGGAACAGCAGTATTTGATAAACTTCCACAAGGAACATATTACATATTTGAAACAGATAGCAAAGGTAATGCATATAAAGTAGATGAAGTACAAGATGGTGATCCGTATACGTGGGTTTGTCAGTTAGAGGATGGCAGCAGCCAAGAGATCACGTTGGATGGGAAAGCGGAAACGCCGGCAGGGAAAACAGGTTTCTACAATTTATATTATGACCTTCCCAGCGGTTACTACTACAACGGAACTGTGACGGTAGAAAAGAAGGTAGTACACAGTGGAAATCAGGTAACTGTTTCAGATACCTTCTACGCAGGAATCTTCCGTGACAAAGCAGGAAAAGATTTATACCAGATAGTAGAACTTGTACAAAACGGAAAAGTAACAGTGGATGTTCCACTTGGTGGAGCAACAGGCGAAGATCCCGTTACCTATTATGTATATGAAACAGATAAGAATGGAAAGCTTCTTAACAAAGATAGTTTTGGTTACACGGTAAGTGGTGAAGGAAAGGCAGATATCCGTCAGGGAAATCTGGATGTATCCGTAACCATTACAAATACGAAGAAAACATCTTTGACAGAGGAATCTGAGAACTCGACAGAGAAAGCTACAACGGCAAGCGTCAGAACAGGTGATGAAACACCAATTGCACGTTACCTCGTACTCTTTGCAGCTGCACTCGCAGTACTTGTGGTTCTGATCAGTGCCAGATACCTGAAGGGACGGAAGAAACATGGATAAAAAAGAAAAGGCGATGCTGAAAAAGCTAAGCCGCCAAGATTTGCTTGAGATGTTAATTGAAGAAGAAAAGCGTGTTGATCAGCTGGAAAAAGAATTAGCAGAAACGAAGGCAAAGTTGGAGAATCGGAAGATTCAAATTGAGACATCAGGATCCATTGCAGAGGCGGCATTAAAGATCAATGGAATATTTGAAGCAGCACAAGCGGCAGCAAACCAATATCTCGAGAATCTCGGGGTACCGGCTGAAAGGGAAGAACAATGAAAAAGAGACAGACACCACCAATCCCTCCGCTAGAAGATCTGGAAGCGGAGCTGCAGCGGATAAAATATAAAAAGAGATACAGGAGCGTGCTCTGCAGTACAGTGTACACATTGATCATTGTGGCTGCAATAGCGATTCTAACTTCGGTTTTGGTATTTCCGGTACTTCGTATCCATGGTTCGTCCATGACACCGAGTTTGACTGACGGCGACATCGTAGTTTGCTTGAAAAACTCCAGTTATGACGTAGGTGACTGTATTGCTTTCTACTATAATAATAAGATTCTGGTAAAAAGAGTGATAGCAAGAGCAGGAGAATGGGTAGACATTGATGAAGATGGTTATGTATACGTCAATGGAGAAAAGCTGGATGAGCCTTATGTGAAAGAACACGCATTAGGAGAATGCAACATCACACTCCCTTATCAAGTTCCGGAAGGAAGGGTGTTTGTTATGGGAGACCATCGAAGCGTTTCGGTAGACAGCCGAAGCACCAGCGTGGGATGTGTCTCAGATGAACAGATCGTAGGAAAGTTATTGTTCCGGGTTTGGCCGTATCAAGACTTCGGCCCGGTTAAGTAGAAGTTTAGGAAAAGGAGGTAATCCAAATGGGAAAAGCGTTTCTTAAGAAAACGACAAGTCTTCTGCAGGCAAAGCGCAAAAGAAAGCGTTGGCAGAGAACGATGATTTCCTTATCTCTGGTGGTAGCAATGGTAACCAGTTGTCTGCTGATCCACCCGGCGATCACGATGGAGCGTATTGCCATTTGCGGGCAGGAAGAACATACACATACAAAGGAATGCTATGAGCACCGTCTGGTTTGCGGAAAGACAGAGCAAAGTGCAGTACCGGCTACAGAAGAAAAAGTATTGAATTGTCCGAAAGCTGTTCACGAACACGGCGAAGGATGTTACGATGCAGAAGGCCAGTTGGTATGTACCGCGGAAGCACACAACCATGATGACAGTTGTTATCAGATTATCCGTACAGAAGGTGTAGAGGGCCATACACATACAGATGCATGTTATGAAGATGCTTTGATCTGCGGTAAGCAGGAGCACACACATACAGAAGCATGCTATCCGAAGGAAACAGAAGCAGCAACACAAGCGCAGACAAAGACTGTTACGGAGGCTGCAAAAACAGAAACGGCTACGGAAAAGGCGGAAACAGAAAAAGCGACAGAAGCTGAAAAGCCGGAAGCTCGTACACTCACGGTAAAGAATGGGGAATACACGATTCAGGTAGATTGCCCGGCAGATGCGAAAATTCCGAAAAATGCTGTGCTGAGTATCCGCGAGATCAAAAAGAATGATAGGGATTATAACAGTACATATGAGAAAGCCGCGTCTGTTGTATTGATGAAGACAGCAAAGAAGATTGAAACAGTAAGGTTCTTTGATCTTTCAATTTCTGCGGATGGAAAAGAAATACAGCCGGAAGCTGCTATAAATGTAAAGATTACCTTTACAAAGCCGATCCAGTCACCGGAAGGCAGCGAAGTAAGAGCAGTCCGCCTCGGAGACGATGCAGATGTGCTGGCGACAAACACAAATAAAGCAAACGGAAGCTGGAATCAGATTACATTTAAGGCAAAGAAGCTTACCGTATATGCAACAGCTGAGATTGCCGTACCTGTAGCAGAAACTGCAGTTACGGAGACAGAAACTTCTGAAGTGATGATGCTGGAAGCAGAGGCAGAAGAAACCGAGACAGAAGCAGCTACAGAAGCCGTAACGGAAGAAGTTACAGAAGCCGCAACGGAAGAGGCTACAGAAGCCGTAACGGAAGAAGTTACAGAAGCCGCAACAGAAGAGGCTACAGAAGCCGTAATGGAAGAAGTTACAGAAGCAGTTACGGAAGAATCCACAGAGGAACCGGATACGGAAGAAATGACAGAAGAAGATCCGGCAACACCACATATCCTCACAACAGAGGGAAGCGACTATACTGTAGAAGTAACTTACACGGCAGAAGCCGGAATCCCAGAAGGTGCAGAACTTCAGGTACGTGAGATCGCACAGGGAACAGCAGAATATGAAAGCTACTACCAGCAGGCTATGGCTGCTGTACAGGAAGGCGATACTACTTCCATTTCCTTCGCAAGGTTCTTTGATATATCCTTTGTATATGAAGGAGAAGAAATTGAACCGTCAGCACCGGTAGCAGTGAAGATTACTTACGCTGATGCAGTGGAAGTACCAGAAGCTGGAGAAGTAAAATCTGTTCACTTTGGTGATGAAGCAGAAGTGCTGAACGTCCAGACAAATGAGAAAAATGGAGCAATGGACGAGGTGACGTTTGATGCAGAGAGCTTTTCCGTGTATGGAATTGTGGGGACAGAGACAATCAGCACACAAACTGAAAAAAGTTATAAAGGGGATGGATATTCTGTAAAAGTTTCTTACGATGAGACAGCAACAGGGATTCCGGAAAATGCAGAACTTAGGGTAAGCGTGGTTACTGATATAGATACTTATCTTTCTTCAGTGCAGAGTGCCTTAGGAGAGAAAAGCCGCTTTAAATTGCCTGTACTTAATATTGGCTTGTATGTAGATAATAATTTGTTTCAGCCTAAAGAGGAAAGTAATGTTGTTATTACAATAGAATCTGATAAATTCTATGATGAGGAGCCGGTAACTATTTATAGCTTTTCAGATTCGACGAAGTTTAGTACGAAGGTCAGTGGTAATAAAGCAGTTATCTTCAAGACAGATTTGTTCTCAGACTTTGCAGTTGCAGTGAATGATACTGTCACATTCCGGATTTTTAATCTGCTGGATGATACAATGTATACCGACATCGAAGGTGAGACAATTATTCCAGAGATGGTCGATATCAATATGGGAGACTTTGATAATCGTGTTACTATTGATAAAATTAATGCGAATATCAGTGATGATTACTGGGTTGTAGGACTTCGTGAGGCCGCTCGTGATTCGTCAAAGTTTCGGATGAATAATGCTACAATGCAATATTACACGAAGAAGTACCAGGATTCCACTGTCGTTAATGCATATCAGTTAAGCAATGGAACGCTTCAATATGTGACTAGTCCGTCATCTGCTGATTGGAAAGATTCACAATTGGCTGTTCTATGTGTAATCCCGCGTTGTAAGTTGGTTAAATTTGATCCAAATTTAACGGACATGTCAAAAGCGACCAGAGCAGATTTTTATGGTAAGTGGTCTGATAATGCAAATCACAGCGGAACAGGCGAGTTCTATGTAAAATATATGATTGGTCAGACTACGGGATTGAGGGCAAATTATTCTTATAAAATTGCCGATAAGAATAATTTTCCTAATACACCAACATTGGCTGTTGCAACCGAAACGGATAATACTTATATCAAATTCATTAAATGGCGAGCTAAAACACCTAGCTCAAATTGGGAAAGTAATATTACCGATAGCGAAACCTTTCAAAAACTGGATGAAAACTCGATAATAGAAATTTATGCCAATGATAATGGTGATTGTAAATATAAACCGTTGGTCCCTGCTGTATATAGTGTAAACAGTATTAATGATAAAGTAAATTACTCGATCCCTGAGTATCCAACAGTGAATAACGAAGGTGTATTGGAGTATGCCCCAGATGAAGATGGTAATCCGGCCGGTGCAGTTGTGGCAAGTAAAAAGGCTGAGTGGATTGACCAGGATGGAGGTATTGGAAAAATTACGGTTGATGTTGGTGGTGTTCCCATTCGAAAAGGCGCGGACGTAGTCTTAGTAATAGATGTTTCTGGTAGTATGAGTAATCGTTATGCACAGGCATTTACTGAAAAAGAAGCTTACGCAAAAGAAGCCTCGATGAAGACAATCGAAACATTATTGAATGATCCGAAAGATAATAATCGTGTAGCAGTCACATCGTTCTATGGATTTCAAGGTCCAACAGTTCCATTACAGACATCATCGGGTAAGGATTATCTTTTTACAGCCGTTAAAGGAATGCTTTGTGGTGGTGGTAATACTAATTATAAAATTGGCTTAAATAGTGCGAAGAAGATTTTAGATCAAGCTAAAGAAAATGAATCAGATATTTCACGATGGCCTACCCGTCCTCGTTATATCATCTTTATTTCCGACGGAGTACCGACGGGAGGAAACAATGGAACTGATGAAGCAAAAAAAATAAAAGCAGATGGCGTGACAATATACACCATTGGTGTGGAGATAGATAAAAATGTTAATAATAACTTCTTGAAACCACTTGCTACAGATGCAGATCATGCACTGCTTCTCACAGATGCTTCACAGATTAAAGGTGTATTAGCGGACATAACCAATAATATAGCTTCTGCTGCTACTGATGCAATCTTTACAGACACGATGTCGGAATATTTCGATGCAATGACAGAGAGTGAATTAACTTCTTATAATGAGGATAACAATACAAATTATACAAATTCTGAAGGAGTATCAGTCAGCGAGGACGGACAGACAGTAAAGATTGGTGTTGGAAATGTAACGAAAAATACTACACCTGGCAATCGAAAGAGCTATGAATTCTATATTAAGGTGACTGATGGAAAGTATGATGAAGTTAATCAATCCTTACAAAAGACCAACAGTGATATTTGGTTAGATTATATCAATTATCAGGGTGAAAAAGCAAAACTGGACAATACAGGTGACAAAATTGGCACTCCAGTTTTAGGCCGCAATACCAATACAGTAAAGATTGAGTATTACCGAGTTGATGCGGAAGGAAATTTCTTAGATGAATACGGACAGAACTGGCAAAGTAATCCTGATAATGCACGATTGAAATCAGAAACTTTTGGCATCAACCTAGAGACATCAAACCTTACGTTTACTGTATATCCGGATACAGAAGATAATGTTCCAGCTTATGTAGATATGGAAGGGAAAGCAATATACGGTAAGATCCCTGATGGTTATGTCCTTTGGAGTGGGGAAGAGCAATCAAAATCTGTAACAGTACAATTTGATGATACAGAAGCGCCCGTTGTAATCTTCAAGTTATATGCTCCATATACAGTGAGCAAAGAGATTATTGATCAAAAGTCAGATGGATATAAGGCTGGTGAGAAAATTCATTTTCAGGTTCATGTAACAAGTAATGCACCAGAATCAATGATGAATGTACGAATCATCGATAATATTATCACACCAAATGATGTTACAGGTAAAGAAGAGGCTGGAAAGGGTACAATCCAATTGGTTCCAAATGATAATATAAAGATGAATGAAGATGGAACATTTAGTATTAAGGAATTAAAGCCGGGTGAAACATTTACCATTGACTATTTCTATACAGTTGCTGAAGGAGATATAGGAAAGAAAGTCAAGAACACAGCATATGTAAATGGTATTGCATCGAATGATGTTACTGCGGATACAAAAGGTGCAACTGTTATTAAGACTGCCAGTGAATATCCCAAAGGTCAAAAAGGCTTTCATGTGGGAGATACAATCAAATTTACTTTCACTGTAAAGAATATTGGTACAGCTCCTTATGAAAACATTGAAATTACTGACAATGCTGTGTATACCAGTGGAGATGAAGCATTTTCAGGTGCATTTACACTGATACCTCAGGATGGAGTTACTTATGAGGAAAGCAATGGAATACGTAAAGCAATAATACAAACGTCATATAAAACAAGTGACGGTGGTAATGTCAAAGGACTTGGGGTAGGAAAAACGTTTGTATTTGTTCTCCAGTATATTGTTCAGGCAGATGATATAGGAAAGAGCATTAAAAATACCGCTTTTGTTGACAAAAGTAGTTCAGAGGTTACTGTTGACACAGAAATACTGTCGGTTAAATTCAAAAAGATCAGTAGTACAGATAATAGTCCTCTAAAAGGCGCTGTATTCAATCTTTATGGTTCTGATAAAAATGGCAATGTTGATAAGAGTAAGATACTTATGACATTAACTTCTAATACCGATGGCTATATGACTTATAAAAATAGTAATCAAGAAGATGCTTCTTCTATTGATTTAATAACAGGAACATATTGGCTTGAGGAAGTGTCAGCACCAGACGGTTACAATATGCTTGAAAACCTCGTAATGATTAATGTTCGTGATAAGATTACAGCAACCCTTAATGGAACAAATACACAATATGATATAAGTAATAATGGTAGCCTTTATACAGTAAGTATCACTAATTCTACAGGTATTGCACTTCCGAATACTGGTGGTTCTGGCACTTTACTTTATACATTAAGTGGATTACTGTTTATTTCAATCGTTTTGCTGTATGTTTTTGCATTGAGGTGTAGAAGAGAAAGGAGGTTAAGATAGCAGCCTCTGATCTCGACGAATAAACTGACGCCGAAATCTGAAACCGTGATATTACAACTGAATATGACTGCCTCGATTGTTTCAGTCGAGAGACAAAAGAGGCTGTCGATATACCTGCTTCACCAGGGTAAGCGTGAAGACCAGCTGTGGTTTAAACAGTTAGGCAAATGCCCTTCATGGGCTGACAAAAAAATATAAGTCCTTGAAGGGACGAAAAAGAAAGGATGAAACGATTATGAAGAAAATGAAAAAGATCTTCGCTCTGCTGATTGCCATGGTTATGGTACTTGGAATGAGCACAAGTGTATTCGCAGCTAGCATCACTGTTACACCTCCTGAAAATGCAAAAGGTACAAATACTTACACAGTTTATAAAGTATTCGATGTTACTAGAAATGGAAGTGCTGTAGCATACAAACTTGTAGGTTCAGATACACTGAATAATGCAATGAAAGCAGCAGGATTCTCTGAAGCAAATGGTTATGTAACATTAGCAAATGCTGGAGAAGAACTTACGTCTGCGCAGATTGAAGCTATTAAGGGCTTTGTTACTGGTGATGACATTGTAGGAACTATTACAACAACAGATACGACAGCTGCATCCTTAAATAATCTTGGTGAAGGTTATTACTATGTAACTACAACAACTGGTTCTGCTGTAATGATCAATACATCTACTGATACAGTATCCATCAACGATAAGAACACAATCACTGTTGTTGATAAGGTTGCGGGTTCCAATTTTGATCAAGAATCCAAGAAGGCAATTGCATCTGTTGGTACAGATCTTCCCTTCACAGCAACCATTACTGTTGGTAAAGGTGCGCATGATGTAGTTTTCACAGATACCATGACTGGTATGACATTTAATGCTTCTTCTCTTCAGATTGATGGTGCTGCTGTTACAAACACTGTAGCAACTGTTGAATCAACAACAAATGGATTTACTGTAAAATTTACTGATGCTTATATTAATGCTCGCAACACTACAGGAGAAAGCACAATTGTCCTTACATATACAGGCAAGGTTACTGATGAAGCTCTGACTGTTGATGCTGCAAACAACACAGCTTCAGTAAAAACAGGTGATGGAAATCAGAATACCTCTGAAGTAGATGTATTCAACGCAAAACTGACTGTAACAAAGTATGATGGTAAGAATACTGAAGCAACAACAGATGATACTGCACTTGAAGGCGCAGGATTTAAACTGAAGAATGCGGAAGGTCAGTATTACATTAAAGCTGCAGATGGATCAATTTCTTGGGGCGCTGAAGCAGAGGCAACAGAAGTGATGGCTAACACTGGTAATGATAAGAATGTTGCAGTATTTACTGGTCTTGGAGTTGGCACCTATACATTAGTTGAGAGTACTGTTCCTGCAGGCTATAACAAAGCAGATGATCAGACTATTACAGTTGCTCTGAGTGATGTGACTGGCGAATCCCTGACTCTTGAGAAGACTGCTGATGTAATCGATATGGCTGGTTCCACCCTTCCTTCCACTGGTGGCATCGGTACCACAATCTTCTACATCATCGGTGCAATCCTTGTAGTCGGCGCTGGCGTTGTTCTGGTAACCCGCCGTCGCATGAATGCTAACAAGTAATTGGAACACCTGATCAACGCACATGGCACCTCGGCATTTGAGCTTTGAAATCAGAGTGAAGAATGATAGGGGAACTAAGCAATACTATTGAGGCCACCTGCCACTTTTCCGGTAGGGCACCTCACCAAAACAAAACATTAACCCATCAAAAAGGGAGCCTGACCGACAGGCCGGGCTCCCGGGGGTTACAACTACTTACATGATGCCTTAGCATCACCGGAACGAAAAAGAACCGGGTGATACACCCGATCCGGACTTGGTTCCGACAACTTACTCTGCAACGGTTACAAAAGAAGCAACAGATAGTGCCTCCAATGCAGCAAAAGTGAAGTATAATAGCAAAGAATTAGATGGTGGTTCAACACGTACTGAAACATATTATTTTGATCTTGTAAAAGATAATGATAAAGATGAGGTACTTGAAGGAGCAGAATTCAAACTTTACGATGCAGCAACTGAAGGAAACGAAATTTCCGTTGTAAAGGTTAGTGATGGCGTTTATCGTGTTGCTGTAACAGGAGAGACGGGGGTAGCTATTGAAGCTGGAACAGCAAGGATTCAGGGACTTGATGGTACAAAAACATATTATCTTGAAGAGATAAAAGCTCCGGCAGGATATAATATTCTAACAAGCCGTGTTGCGGTACAAATGGAGAGTGCAGATCGCCCTGCTACTGTTGAAAATAATAAATATGTATCTGGTGGAGTAGAAGTTGTAAACCAGAGAGGTGCAGAACTTCCGTCTACCGGTGGTATCGGTACTACAATCTTCTACGTAATCGGTGCTATCCGTGTAATCGGCGCTGGTATCCTTCTTGTTACTCGCAGAAGAATGTCTTCTAAATAATAGGATTTTAGGTTAGATCAATAATTGAATTTTTGAAACAAAAACAGAGTTTGCTTGATCAGTAAAAATAGGATGTAATTTTATATAGGAAAACAGATCATGCAAATGATGAAAGAAAGATCCGGAGGAGGAGCGGCAAATATGCCGCCCTCCCGATGGATTTTCTTATATCCTGAAACGGTACGATGATTTGTATCCATTAACCGGTTTTTGAAGTTAACGGATAGAGATGTTCGCACAGAGCAGGAGTTTATTTGACAGGGGCATGATTTTATGGGCTGGTTAAAAAAGAATTTGATGACGATCCTTCTGGTCACAATCCTGTTGGCGGGTGTAGGACTGCTCTTATATCCCACAGTCAGTGATTATTGGAATTCGTTCCATCAAAGTAAAGCAGTGGTAAGTTACGTTGAGAACGTAACGAACATTGATGATGAACAGTATGAAAAGCTGTGGAATAATGCAGTTGCTTATAATGAGAAGCTTGCTGAAAACGGTATTCAATGGACACTGACGGATGAGGAAAAAGAAGAATATAATGAGTACCTGAAGGTAGACGATTCCGGTATCATGGCTTATATTGATATTCCGGTGATTGATTGTTCACTTCCCATTTACCATGGTACAGATGAGTCCGTGCTTCAAATAGCAATCGGGCATATTGAGGGTTCTTCTCTTCCTGTTGGCGGCGAAGGCAGCCATTGTGTAGTATCAGGTCATAGAGGTCTTCCATCAGCCAGAATTTTTACAGATTTGGATAAGCTGGTGGAGGGTGATATTTTTCTTATCCATACGCTGGATGCCACGTTGACTTACGAGGTTGATCAGATTCGGATTGTGGAACCGACAGATCTTTCAGACCTCCAGATTGAAGAGGGCAAGGATCTTTGCACACTGGTAACATGTACACCGTATGGAATCAACACCCATCGATTGTTAGTACGCGGTCATCGGATTGAGAACGAGGAAGAGGCTGAAGAAATTCGTGTCAGCGCGGATGCTACACAGGTGGATCCGGTTCAAGTGGCACCATTTGTTGCAATGCCGATTTTGCTGTTAATGTTAATTTGGGTATTTATTGGAAAGAAAAAACGATAGTTTATGAGTTCCCTTTCCTTTATTTGTACATATGATGTTACAGATGAAGGTAAGGGGCTTTTTTATGCATTATGGTTATGAGAGGAATACAGTAATCGCAAAATAGCGAGTAGATTTCCAAAATAATTAAATCTGGGATAATAGACTTGTCACTATGAGTCAAAAAAGTTGAGTACTGAACTTTTTTGACTGGACTGTAGGAGGTAAGTCATGCAATTTCAGATGAAATTTCGATTAAGATCCCGCGGTTGATTATTACAGTATATAGAATTGACTGTGAAAAGGAAATTGCATTTGGTTTTGGTTTTAACAGTTTTTTAAGTTTTAGTTTTTAAGTTGACATAAAAGACTCCAATTGTTAAAATAATATTACATATCTGGGAGCATTTCAAGCCAGTCGGCGGTTCATTCCCCCATATGGAAACAAGTGAATATGGCGGAAAGGATCGCAAATAGGATCGCAAGTAGGATCGCAAACAGGATCAAAGACAGGATCAAAGTCAAGCCGGGGAAAGTGTTCCGTGGTACATATTTGATTCCCCCTTTCCGCAGCAGCGCGAAAGGAGAAGAAAATATGCAAAGAAGAAAACTTGAAAACTTGAACTTACTGGATGACTTTTTATTTGGTACCATGGTGACGTACCCGGGGATTGGGGAAGCCTTTGTCAGGGAGCTTTTGTAGATTATTTTCCAGAAGGAGTTTGGCCCGTTGACCGTAGTGCCCCAAAAGGCCTATTATGGAAGCGATACGGATAAGCACGGGGCGCGGCTGGACGTATATCTGGAAGAATCTTCTGGTGACGGGCCGGGGCGCGCGACCGTATACGATATGGAGCCGGACAACAACTCAGATAAGCAAAGCATCGCGGCTTTGCCCAAGCGCACAAGGTTTTACCGTGCAAAGATAGACGCCAGCAGCTTGAAGGCAGGGGAGAGCTACCATTCTTTGAAGAATGTCATTGTAATTATGATCACCCCTTACGACCCATTCGGCTTGGACCACATGGTATATACAATACAAAACACATGTCTGGAAATACCGGAAATGCCCTATGATGACGGGGCACGCACCTTGTACCTTTATACGAAAGGGACAAAGGGGAACCCACCGGAAGCCCTTAAGCAGCTGCTCCACTACATGGAGCATACCAGTGCGGAGAATGCTAAGAATGATGTGCTCCAAAGTATAGACAAAATGGTACGCAAAGTCAAAGAAGACGGGGAGGTGTCATTGGAATATATGAAGATATTTGAGCGGGAAGAGATGCTGGTAAAGCAAGGGATTAGCCAAGGAATCAGCCAAGGAATCAGCCAAGGAATTATTCAAGGACAGGAAATGGAACGGAAAAATACAGAGAGGGAACGGCAAAACGCAGAGAGGGAACGGCAGCGGGCTGAAGCTGCAGAGCAGGAATTAAAGAGGTTGAAAGAAGAGTTGGCGAGATTGAGGAAGTAATTTACTAAGAAAATCTTTATTGCCTCTATCTGACACGTAGAATAAGGCATACATTACATGTACAATGACTGTTACTTCGATCCGACATGTAGTCTTGGATAAATTATGTATGTGAAATGACTGCTACTTTTATCTGACATGTAACTTTCGGAAAATTCGACATGGAGAATTATTCTTACTTCCAGTTGACATGTAATTTTCACCATTCTTTACACACCGTGTTTTTCTTTTATGATAAAAGCTGGGGAATGTTGTTCCAAAACGGATGAGTCAGAAAGCTTTGCAATATTCCATTTACTGATTTGTGGATAATATTTCAAATTTATAAGGGCCTCTTTCTTCGTTTGTGCATATGATGTTACAGATGAAGGTAAGGGGGCTTTTTTATGTATTATGATCATGGGAGGAACACAGATTTTGGGCAGGAACCTTATGTTTTTCATGCAGAAGATGCAGCGCAGCAAAATCAAAATTTCAGGATGGCTGTTTGGACAGGATGCCATCTGCAGATGACGTTGATGTGTATCCCGCCTTGTGGCGAGATTGGGCTGGAAAATCATCCGGATACAGACCAGATAATTCGGATTGAGGAAGGCTGTGCCATTGTCCGGATGGGGGAGTGTAGGGATCGTTTTGATTTTTGCAGAAATCTCAGAACGGGTGATATGGCTTTTGTACCTGCAGGGATCTGGCACAACGTGGAAAATATCGGCAGGGGTTCCTTGCGGATTTCCTCCGTTTATGCTCCGCCTCACCACCCTTGGGGAACGGTGCAGAAGTGTAAGGAATAGATGAACTATCATTATTATGCTGAAAATGAAAGGCTGCACAGAGGATTTATTAACCAATATTTACAAAATTAAAATGATACGCTAATTGACTATAGAGTAAAAATAATAATTCAAAGTTTACAGTTTATGATGTGATCGGAACGCCGAAAAACGAAGACAGATATTTTTATAAACGTGGAAATTTCATGCCATATAATGAAATCGCAAATGGAAAATTTTCAACAAATGCGAATCTATATGACGAAGATGGAAAGAAGTTAGCTGATACTGATCCGGAAAAAGGCAGAGAACTTTATCTGACTCAGGGAACAAACGATTATTATTTCAGCATGTATATGGGAGCTAATTTCCTGCAGCCAAAGAATGGAAAAGCAACACTTCCCGATGGTTCAACCAAGCAGGATATGATCTATGAATTCAACGGCGACGATGACATGTGGATCTATATTGATGGTGTGCTGGTTCTTGATATTGGAGGTGTACATGATGCACATTCCGGTAAGATCAACTTCAATACAGGCGTTGTAAGCTGGAAGGATTGCCAGACAGATAATGACCCGGTGGAATCCAGCACTACACTGAAAGCAATATTCCAGACAGCAGGAGTATTTCCGGATGGAACAGGTTGGGATGAGAGCAAGGTTGGAAATTATTTCACAGGAAATACATTTAAGGATTATACGACCCATACATTTAAGATGTTTTACATGGAACGAGGTGCAGGTGCTTCAAACCTTCATGTGAAGTTCAATATTCAGGTTATTCCAAGCGGCCAGGTTGAAGTAAGAAAAGAGCTCAGCAATACTGACAAGGAAAAATACAGTAATGTAAAATTTGCATTCCAGTTATATGCACAGAAAGCATTAAGTACAGGTGCAAATGGAAATGAAACATATTCAGATACAGAATATGAGCTTTTAAACAGTTCTGCATATTATGGAAATGCCGGCAAGCCGGTAAAAGATAAAGCGATTACTTTTTGTAATGGTGAAGATGGTACTGGTGAGATCATCAACGGAAAGAAGTATCAAAATGTATTTTATCTGAAACCAGATGAATCTGCAATTTTTACAGAGCTGCAGGCGAACAGGAAATATTATGTAAAAGAAATTGGAGTAAAGTCTGATGAATACAGCCAGATCACGATTAATGATACAGGTTATACAGAGTATGATGAAAATAATCAGGAGTCTGGAAAGGGAGTAATCAAGAGCGTTGAAACTGATAAAAAAGAAGTAAGTATGAGACCGGTTGTGGTTTATACCAATAACTGTTCGGCAGCCAACAGTCGAGAACTTCGGATTACCAAGAAGATCAAAGATGATATTTTTGTAGAGGATACCTTCAGTTTCCGCATTCAGCTTTCCAATCAGAATAATGTTTTAGTCCCATATGCAAATGGTGATTATTATCTGCTGGATGAAGATAACAACTACTGGTATTACAATGCTTCCGGTGCACTGGCATTCAATGGAAGTGATGCCATCGTCTGTGGCCGTAAGACAACAGACGATGGAATTGTAACCGGCGTACCTGCCGGATACACAGTTGCAGTAACAAGTATTCTTTCCGGGACAAGTTTCCGGGTTGAAGAGGTAAATCTGGATTCCGAGAAGTATGATACTCCTGACAAAGCAGTGAATAATGCTGATACATCTGTGGTTACAGACGCTAAGGGTAATACAGCAGATGGAAGCATTAAACTTGGTCGGGATGCAAATGTGGTTGTTACCAATACTCCTAAGAATCAGGGCCAGGAACAGGATCAGACATTTATCAGAATATCAAAAACATTTGAAGGTCTTACGGATGCTGAGATTGGAGAACTTGCAAAAGCAGATCCTCCATATAAGATCACAGTAACCGGAAAGAAACTGGATACAGAAACCAATACTTATGTTGGTTTCACACAGGATCTTTACTTAAGGAGGGATGCGTTCGTAACAGGAAGCGGTACCACCTGGACTTATACCTGGAAAATTGAGGGATGTGGAACAGGTACGTATCACGTTACAGAGAGCAATTACAACAAAAACGGATATACTTCGGAAGTAAAGATCAATGGAACCACTGTTCAGAATCCGGAACAGAATGGTGTGGATGTTATCACAGAGGCTTCGACTTATAAGTATACAGCAAAAGACAGAGTCACAAGTTGTAATCAACATAATTACAAAATTGGTGTACAGAATTTAATTGTGGCAAAACTGACCAAGGGTCAGGGAACCTTTGTATGGACCCGAAATCCTGCAAGTATTGATGAAAGACTGGCGATTATAAATATTATTAAATCCATTAACGAATTTGATAATAACGCGACATTGGATAACTGTTATTTCTACAGTGGAGAAGGCATTGAGGGCACTTTGATTTTCAGAGGTGCAAAAATCAAATATGACTGCCAGAACATCCTGCATTTTGACTATCCGGAACAGTGGGCAATGTTTGCAACAGGAACCTATGAAATTACAGATGGCCGCAATGCAGAAGTTGCAATTGAAAACACCTACACAGAAAATACTGCGGATCTTGACCTGGTTAAGATTTTAAACAGTACAGACGGTAAGGTAACAATACTGAATGGTGCGGAATTTGATCTGTATAAGAAAGACGAAAATGGAACCGCATACAGTAAGGTCAATACAGAGCCAATTGTGATTGATAACGATCAGCAGGAAGAAGCTCTGAGAAATCTTTCTTCAGGGCAGTATTACCTGGAAGAGATAAAGGCACCGGATGGATGCACTTTACTGGCAGATCAGATTTACTTCAGACAGGAAAACGGAACGATCATTCTTACAGACGAAGATGGCAATGCACTTCAGACTGAAAATGCCATGTGGTCCTTAAGTTCTTCTGATGGAAGTAACGTACTGACAATCAAAAACAACAAAATTTATAACTTACCGAGTGCCGGTGGCCCCGGAATCTATGGATTTACAATCAGTGGTGTGGCGATTCTTGCAACTGCACTCTTGTTGTTTATAAATAGTAAACGAAGGGAGGAAGAAGCAAAGAGGTCGTAACTCATTAATTGTAAATGACATATGAGGAGAATGAAAAAGAAAGGCATATAAAGAAAGGAGAACTATTATGAAGAATTTATTCAAAAAAATTGGTGCATTATTAATGACAGCCATTATGGTTCTGTCTATGTGCACTGCAGTCTTTGCTGCTGGCCAGGAGCCTAAAGCAACAGACACTGCAGAAGTTACTGTTAATAACGTAGAAGCAGGTTTAACAGTAACTGCATACCAGATTACAAAAGCAAGATATCAGGCTGGAAAAGGTTTTCTGGGATATGAGAAAGTAGATTCCAGTTATGATATTGGGGATGTTTTAGCTCCGACAGCTGATGAGGTTGCAGCTCTGGCAAAGGTTGTTGCAGGCCGTGCGGATGGAGTGAAACTTAGTGGTAATGGAACTACTTATACCGGACAGCTTAACGCAGGATACTGGATTATTCTTGTAACTGCTGGCACAAAAACACCGGCAAAAGTTTACAACCCGATGCTTGCTGGTGTTTACTACAGCAAAAACGGAACAGATAACACTATGACATCTAATCCGGTAAATGCAGCTGATCGTTGGTCATTAGAGGGAGATAATCCTTATGCAAAATCCAATGATGTAACTGTAGATAAAGTAATTGTAAATCCAGGTTCTGGAAACAATAAAGGTGATGATGTAGCAATCGGTGATACTGTAAACTACAAAATTACTTCAAAAATTCCGGAGTACAGTGCTGAATATAATACTGATACTTCTCAGGTAAAATATACAATTCACGATACATTAGACGGACTTTCCGTAAATGCAGATTCCGTTGTTGTAAAAGTAGGGGATCAGACAGTAACAGCTAGCAATGATACATTTACATTAACTGCTCAGGATCAGACTCTGAGAGTGGAGTTTAAAAAGGCATTTATTCTTAATAACGGTGGTAAAGATGTAGAAGTAACTTATGCAGCTACATTAACAGAGGAAGAAAAAGTAAACTTTGACGCACATACCAATACTGTATATGTAGAGTATACAAATAGTCCGTCAAGCGATACAACTGCAAGAACAGATGAGAAGAAAACATACCACTACACATTTGCAATCGATGGAAATATCAACGGAAGCAGCGAAACAGCGAACAGAACAACAACAGAGCTTGTAAAAGTTGATGAGAATGAAAAAGTTATTTCCACAAAGAGTGAATCTCAGATTGATTCTTCCAAAGAAATACATGTAGGAGCAGGTGCAACCTTTACTCTTACAAGCACAACTGATCCCAACAAGGTTTATACAGCTACAACTGACGAGAATGGTTATATGACATTCAAAGGTCTTGATGCAGGTACTTACAAACTTGTCGAGACTGTAGCTCCGGAAGGATTTACTCTTGATACACAGGAACATACAGTAGTGATTACCCCAAAATATAATGCTGATGGTACTCTGGCTTCTTACTCCATTACAATTGATGGAAAGACAACATCTACTTATGAAGCAACATATGATAATGGTGTTATCGAAGAAATTATTGGCGAAAGCCACGTAACAAAGATCAAGAATACCAAGATGGGTACTCTTCCATCCACAGGTGGAATGGGAACATACCTCTTCACTATTATCGGTGTTGTAGTTATGGCTGTTGCAGCTGGTGCTTTCTTCATCAGCCGCAGAAGAGGATCTGAGGAGTAATCCTTACGGATCATTTTCAAAATCAGAAATATTTAAAGTAAATCAGTTACCGCCCGGCCTCTTCGGAGGCCGGAAACGGTAATACAACAGTATGGAGAAACCTATGAGAAAGAATAAAAAGAAAAATTATATTGGACTTGGGTTGCTGTTTCTGATAGGATTGTCCATACTGCTGTATCCGATGATCAGCAATGCCTGGAACAAACACAGGGACAATATACTGATCAGCAAATATAGCAGCAGTGTTTCTTCGGACGAGAATTCGGAGAAGATTGACAGCATGTGGAAGGCAGCAGAGAAATATAATGAACAGATTAAACAGGAAAGTGTACCGGATGCTTTTTCTGTAAGAGATGGAGAGAAAGACAGTACATACGAATCTCTTCTCAACCTGAATGGTGATGGTATGATGGGATATGTGGAGATTCCGGTAATTAATGTAAAAGTCCCGATTTATCATTACACAACCGATGAATCGCTGGAGAAAGGTGCCGGACATCTGTTTGGCAGCAGTCTTCCGGTTGGCGGAGAAAGCACCCATGCAATTCTTTCCGCACATCGTGGACTTCCCAGTGCAAAGCTTTTTACAGATCTGAACCTTGTGGAAGAAGGAGATATTTTTTATCTGCATATTCTGAATCAGACACTTGCCTATGAAGTAGATCAGATTCAGACGGTTCTGCCGGATCAGACAGAGTCCCTGGCAATTGAAGAAGGAAAAGATTATGTGACTCTTGTTACCTGTACTCCGTATGCGGTAAATACACACAGACTTCTTGTGAGGGGACACAGAACAACAGTAGAAGCTGCAAAAGAAGCTCAGAAATCAGAGAAGAAAGTCAGCGGGGTTACCAATCCGTCACTTCCAATGCTTATTCTCTGTGTTGTGATCGGAATTGTAATTGCAGTTGTTCTCGTAACAGTGTTCAATTCTGTTCAGAACAAAAAACGACGCAGGAAATAATATATGACTAAAAAGAAAAAAAAGAAAAAAGGAAATGTTGTCCTGAATATTTTTATAGCCATAGTCTTTCTGGCAGGGGCAGGAATTTTTCTTTATCCTACAGTCAGTGATATGTGGAATCAGTACAGAAATGCAAAACTGATCAGCAAATATGAACAGTCGACTTCCAATCTTTCGGAAGAGAATTATGAAAAGCTCTGGAAAGAGGCAGAAGAATATAATGCGGAACATCCGGTGAATTCCATTGTGGATGCTTTTGATGAGGAAGAGGATTATGAACCGACACATCCTTATGATGAGGCTCTTGATCCAAACGGGGACGGTCTGATGGGAAGTATCGAAATCCCCAAAATTCAGGCAAAACTTGCAATCTATCATGGCCTCAGCAAAAATGTCCTGGAAAAAGGTGTAGGTCATGTAGAAGGAACCAGCCTTCCAATTGGAGGTGCCAGCAGACATGCGGTACTTGCGGCGCACAGAGGGCTTCCCAATGCGAAACTTTTTACAGACCTGGATCAGATGGAAGTGGGAGATATTTTTATTCTGCATATTCTTGGAAAAAACCTGGCTTATAAAGTAGACCAGATCAAGACAGTTCTTCCGGACGAAACCAGTGAACTGGATATTGTAGAAGGAAAAGATCTTGTAACCCTTGTCACCTGTACCCCATATGGTGTAAATACACACAGACTTCTGGTGCGGGGAATCCGTACAGAATATGTGGAAGAAGAGGAAAGTAATGAGACAATTCCGCAGATGCTTGCAAAGACAGATCCAAGGAAGGTTCTGGCTGCGGGAAGTGCAGTGCTTGTTATCCTGATACTGCTGGTTTATCTGATTGTCCGTCGCGGTGAAAAGAGGCGGGTATCGGGAGAAAAAGAGGAGGCAGAAAAAAGTGGAAAAGAGAACTAAGCGGAAAAATTTTTTTAGCAGTTTTCTGGCATTTCTGGTGATGGGCATAATGCTGATCGGCAGTCTGTCACAGATTGTTCTGGCCGGCAATTATGAAGCTGGAAAAACAGGAAATATCAGCCTGACCGTTCAGGAAACCGGAGATGACGGAACCCAGAAACCGATTCCAAATGTAAAGCTGACACTCTATAAAGTAGGAAGTGTATCCTATGATGGAAATGTGCATTTTGTGGCAGACAGTGCGCTTCAGTTTACGGGAGTCGATTTTGAAAATCTGAAAACAGCGGAAGACTGGTATTCTGCCGCAGAGACTCTTTCTGCCGCAGTAAAAAAAATCGGGCTTACCGGAATTGAAAAACAGTCAGACGCACAGGGAAAAATCGTGTACAGCAATCAGCAGGAAGGCATGTATCTGATTGTACAGGATAACCGAGATGGTAAGGTGTCTGTTTCCCCAATGCTTCTTTCGGTTCCTTTTGCAGAAGAGGGAACCGGATGGACCTATGATGTTCAGGCATATCCGAAAGCTGTAACAAATGACAGTGGAAAAGAAACGAAAATTCAGGTTACCAAGCAGCTGTTTTATATTGACAAGAATTTTGATGTTCTTGACATGGAAGCAGATGATGCGGTTTATAAGGTTGGCCTGTTTCTGGATAAAGATGGAACCATTCCATTTCGCAGTGATTATATGAAGGATATTCATCTTGTCAATGCACACAGTGGAACAGCGACCTGGTCCAATGTGCCGGATGGAACCTATTATATATTTGAGCTGGATGAAAACGGAGATCCGATGACGATCAATGATGTGATCGAAGTGGAGGACGGAAATACATTTTATTACAATGTTACAGATCCTGATGAGAATGAGTCCAATGAAGCTACAGTCAGCAGGAGTGGTACCGCGGAATCCGTGTCCTATGTAAATAACTACTATTACTTTATTCCGGATGGATTCTCCTTAAGAGGATATATTGATATTACCAAGAAAGTCCTTGTCGACGGAAACGAAGATACAGTAGCGGATACTTTCTATGCCGGTATTTTCAGAGAAGAGTCTGATGGAACACTTACACTGATCAATAATGTAGAACTTGAACAGAATGGTTCAGTAAGGGCCGAGGTTTCTTTCGAGGCAAATGAGGAACCGGATTCTGTTACTTATACAGTAATGGAGACAGATGAAGAAGGAAATCCGATTGATAAGGACACATTCCTGTTTGACGTAAGTGGTGAAGGCGATGTAGTTCTGAATAAGAGCGAAAGCTATATCAACAGCATTGAGATTACAAACAGCCAGGAGACAGAACCTGATCCGACAGCGACTCCGACACCGACACCGGGAACACAGCCTTCTGTGACACCTTCTCAGGATAACAATACACCAGGCGGTGGTACATCTGATAACGGAGGAACGACAGGACGTACTTCTGTAAAGACCGGAGATGATACACCGATTGGCGTATGGGTTGGAATTCTTGCAGCAGCAGTGGTAATTGGTGGTGCAGCAGGAATTGCGGTAAAGAGAAAAAAGAAAAAATAAGAGCTCCTCATAGAGGATGCTCATGAGGAAAGGCCAGGCAGAAATGTCTGGTCTTTCTTTGTGGAATAAACAACAGGTTTTCATGATATTGTCTTTTTTTTATCAAAAGAGAATTTTGCAGAAAAAATTTCTTGACATTTAGGGATGAGAAGTATATTGTATGTGTTGCAGTAATTTTATAAAAGATAGCCTTTTATTCAGAGTGGTGGAGATACAAAGGATCTGTGAAGCCACGGCAACCCCGGAATGATCTGGAAGGTGCCAACCTGAGCGAGCAATCGAACAATAAGAGGATTGTTTACAGAACTTAAACAGTCCGGATTGTACGGGCTGTTTTTTATGTCTATAACCGTTGTTTTATTACAAAAGGAGAAGAACATGGAAAAAATTTTATTTACATCTGAATCTGTAACTGAAGGACATCCTGACAAAGTCTGCGACTCTATTTCTGATGCCATCCTTGACGCTATGATGGAGCAGGATCCGATGAGCCGTGTTGCATGCGAGACTGCTACTACAACAGGTCTTGTACTTGTTATGGGTGAGATTACAACCAAGGCTAATGTTGATATCCAGAAGATTGTTCGTGATACGATCCGTGAGATCGGATATGACAATGCTGATTATGGTTTTGATGCAGATACCTGTGCAGTTATCACAGCTCTTGACAAACAGTCCACAGATATCGCTATGGGTGTTGACAAAGCTCTTGAGCAGAAAGAAGATGATATGAACGAGGACGAGCTGGATTCCATCGGTGCCGGTGACCAGGGTCTTCAGTTCGGTTATGCTACCAATGAGACTGAGGAGTATATGCCATATGCCATCAACATGGCACATAAGCTGGCTCAGCAGCTGACAAAGGTTCGTAAAGATGGTACTCTGAAATATTTAAGACCAGATGGAAAAACTCAGGTTACCGTTGAGTATGATGAGGCTGGCAAACCGAAGAGAATCGATGCTGTTGTATGCTCTACACAGCATGACCCGGATGTTACTCAGGAGCAGATCCATGAGGACATTAAGAAATATGTTTTTGATGCCATCATTCCGGCTGATATGGTTGACGCTGATACCAAATATTTCATCAACCCGACAGGCCGTTTCGTAATCGGCGGACCTCACGGTGACAGTGGTCTGACAGGACGTAAGATCATCGTTGATACCTACGGTGGAACAGGCCGTCATGGCGGCGGTGCTTTCTCCGGTAAGGACTGCACAAAGGTTGACCGTTCTGCTGCTTATGCTGCCCGTTATGTTGCAAAGAATATCGTTGCAGCAGGTCTTGCTGACAAGTGCGAGATCCAGCTTTCCTATGCGATCGGTGTTGCTCATCCGACATCTGTCAGTGTGAATACTTTCGGAACCGGTAAGCTTTCTGAGACCAAGCTTGTTGAGATCGTTCATGAGAATTTTGATCTTCGTCCGGCTGGTATCATCAAGATGCTTGACCTTCGTCGTCCGATCTACAAGCAGACTGCTGCTTATGGTCATTTCGGCCGTACAGATGTTGATCTTCCATGGGAGCATCTGGACAAGGTTGAGACTCTGAAGAAGTATCTTTGCAACAGCTACGAATAATCGTTTCAGAAGAATAAAGAGTGAAGCCCCCGGTAGTGCCAGTACCGGGGGCTTCTTGCATGGTGAGATGGGGTTTTTTATAGAAAATTTAGAGATAGGGAATATAGTTTATGTTATAATACGTGTATGTGAATGTGTGAATTTATAAAGGACGGAGATACAGATGAAGTTAAAAACACGTATTATTGTGGGCTTCGTTGTGATCATCCTGCTGCCGCTGCTTCTTTTTTCCGCAAGTCTGTACGGGTTCAGCCAGACGCAGGCGAAGCATGTGCAGGAGAGCAGCAGCCAGGCTTCGGATTCCAGCCAGATGGTCTATGATATTTCGCTGGCGCAGTCTTCCAGCAGCCAGGTGAGGCTGATGGCCAAGGATATGATCCTGACCGCAACGATCATCCTTGTTTTTACCGCGTTGTCCGTAGGGCTGTGGATCTATCGGAGTATTGCGGTTCCGCTGGTGAAGCTTAAGAAGGCTACCAAGAACATCAAGGAGGGGAATCTGGATTTTGTGCTGGAGGTTGAGGGGAATGATGAATTTTCCCAGCTTTGCCAGGATTTTGAGGAGATGCGTAAGCGTCTGAAGGAGTCCACGGAAGAGAAGATCCTGATGGATAAGGAGAATAAGGAGCTGATCAGCAATATTTCCCATGATCTGAAGACGCCGATCACTGCGGTGAAGGGTTATGTGGAGGGAATCATGGATGGTGTGGCGGATACGCCGGAGAAGATGGACCGGTATGTGCGTACCATTTATAATAAGACCAATGAGATGGATCATCTGATCAATGAGCTGACCTTTTATTCCAAGATCGATACCAACCGTATTCCGTATACGTTCAGCAAGCTGAATGTGGAGGATTATTTTTCGGATTGTGCGGAGGAGCTTGGGCTTGAGATGGAGACCAGGGGGATCGAGCTTGTGTATGCCAATTATGTGGAGAAGGGTGTGCAGGTTATTGCGGATGGTGAGCAGATCCGCCGTGTGATCCATAATATCGTGAGTAATGCCATTAAGTATATGGAGAAGCCAAGGGGAATCATCCAGCTTCGGGTGAAGGATGTGGGTGATTTTATCCAGGTGGAGATCGAGGATAACGGCAAGGGGATTGCCGCCAAGGATCTGCCGTATATTTTTGACCGTTTTTACCGTACCGATGTTTCCAGAAATTCTTCCAAGGGAGGAAGCGGTATCGGACTTTCCATCGTAAAGAAGATCATGGAGGATCATGGTGGAAAGGTCTGGGCTACAAGCCGGCTGGGGATCGGAACGATCATGTATTTTGTTCTCAGAAAATATCAGGAGGTACCGATGAATGAGTAGGATTTTGATCATAGAGGATGAGGAAGCGATCGCGGATCTGGAGAAGGATTATCTGGAGCTTTCGGGTTTTGAGGTGGAGATCGAGAACCGTGGTGATACGGGGCTTGTACGTGCCATGAAGGAGGAGTTTGATCTGATCATCCTGGATCTGATGCTTCCGGAGGTGGATGGCTTTGATATCTGCCGGCAGGTCCGTGAGGAGAAGAATACGCCGATCATTATGGTTTCGGCCAAGAAGGATGATATCGATAAGATCCGCGGACTGGGTCTTGGCGCGGATGATTATATGACCAAGCCGTTCAGCCCAAGTGAGCTGGTTGCACGTGTGAAGGCGCATATGGAGCGTTATAACCGGCTGGTTGGTTCCAATGTGCATAAGAATGATGTGATCGAGATCCGTGGTATTAAGATCGATAAGACGGCCAGGCGTGTGTGGGTCAATGGTGAGGAGACGACGTTTACTACCAAGGAGTTTGATCTTCTGACTTTTCTGGCTGAGAATCCGAACAGGGTTTTTACAAAGGAGGAGCTTTTCCGGGAGATCTGGGATATGGAGTCTGTGGGTGATATCGCTACGGTTACGGTGCATATCAAGAAGATCCGTGAAAAGATCGAGTTTAATACGGCCAAGCCTCAGTATATTGAGACGATCTGGGGTGTGGGGTACCGGTTTAAGGTGTGAGCCTGCGGGGAAGGCTTCGGATGGAGCTGCTGCAGGGGTATGAGTGCAGATCGGAATGATGGTGTATGATCTGTCGGGTGCTTTTGAGAGGAGTGGAGATATGCCGCTGTTGAGGGAAAGAATTTATACGATAGAGGATATTTATGCTTTGCCGGAGGGTGAAAGAGCGGAACTGATCGATGGACATATTTATTATATGGCGCCGCCGAATACGATGCATCAGAGGATCTCAAGTATCTTGTCCAGAAAGATAGGTAACTATATAGATTCTAACAAGGGGAAATGTGAGGTGTTTGCCGCACCGTTTGCGGTGTATCTGGATGAGAAGACGAATACTTATGTGGAACCGGATGTTTCTGTTATCTGTGATCCGGATAAGCTGGATGACAGGGGATGTAAGGGGGCTCCGGACTGGATCATCGAGATCGTTTCTCCGGCGAGCAGGCGTATGGATTATTATACCAAGCTGTTCAAATACAGGACTGCCGGTGTGAGAGAGTACTGGATCGTGGATCCTGTGAAGAAGCTGGTAATGGTGTATGATTTTGAAAATGAGGATACGGAGCAGTATACATTTCAGGATTCGATCAAAGTGGGGATCTATGAGGATCTGAGGATCGATTTTGCTGAGATGTGATAAAAATGGAGGGGAATATCGTCTGGTGATAGCCCCTCCTTGTTTTTTGGCAAAAAAATAGAACGCCGTCGCAACGCCGTCCTTACAAAAACACAAAGTGTTTTTTGATTCTGAAATTATTATATGTGCGAGATGATATTTTGTCAACCTGTTTACTGCGAAAATTTGTCGACAAATTATGTAATGAGTATTAGAAAAATGCCATTATAATTTTGCAGGCAAAGTCATAATTACTTTTTATTAAGTCATTATTCTTGAAGAAACCTTTTTTAACAAGCATACGATTAAAAAATAAATCCTTGAGTTCTTTTATTCTATGATATTTAACTTTATCAGAAACAACTGATTTGTATGCATAAAGTAAAGCTGTAAATTCAAGCATAGGACGACATGAAAGTTTTTTTCTTCTTTGATTGGAATTTATGGAAGTAATCAAAGAAACTGCCTGGCTTATTTCCTTTGGGGCATATGAAGTTCCGTGTGCCAAGTCAGCTAAAATACAATTGTTATGTGCGGCACCATTTCTGAGACTTTTGACTAGATTTATAACAGAAACTGACAATTTAGAGAAATTCTCAGATGAATAATAGAATTTATAAAATGATATAAAATCACCAAAAGTAAGCATTTCTAGTAAGACCCATACAGGGCAATCATTATATTGAGTAATTTTGTTTTCTTTTTTCTTTTTTACTGGATTATAAGTTTTTTGAATAGAAAAATATTTATGGATTAAATCATATGTAAAAGGTGAAGCACTGTTAGCTTCAAGCTTTCCAATGATATAAGTGTTTTGCGATAAAAAATCTGTTACTATATCATAACCATCAGTATTAGGATTATTTTCTATATCTTTAAGTATTTGGACTTTTAGAGCATGTTCTATATCCAGACACATTTTGGAAATAATAAAACGGAAATGCATATCTATAGTTGATAATTCTTGTAAATATGCGAAATCCAAATTAATATATTTTCCAGTATTAATGCCCTTCGTATGTTTTTGGTAATTTTTACGATATGCAGCGGTTCTAAGGTAGTTATTAACATCTGTAAGATAAGTTTCAGCCTGGGATTTGGAAGTATATTTAAAACTGATTCCTTTTTCAGAATTCATTTTTTGGATTAATTGATGTGCAGTTTGCTTTGGTTTTATATTTTTGTTATTCATAAAAATCTTCTTTCTGCTGATCTGGAATTCATAGAGTGAAAGTATTAATGTGGATTATAACATGAATATTTAAGATTTACCACGGTATACATCTGACTTAGATGCAAAAATCTGAAATATGGATAATCGTCAGTGACAGAAAAATTCGTTTCAGGTATAATGAAACTAACTGTGATATTGATATGAGGAAAGTAACAGAGGTGGATTTTTTGAAAGGACGAACTATGGAAGACAGATTATACAAGAAACTGGAAGCGTACGGTAAGAGTGATTTTTATCCGTTTCATATGCCGGGGCATAAGAGGAATCCGCTGGCTGTGGAGGAGGATTTTCCGGTGGAGAGGGATATTACGGAGATTGACGGGTTTGATAACCTGCATCATGCTGAGGATATTTTGAAAAGGGCCCAGGAGGATGTCGCACGGCTTTATGGTGTGCCGGAGAGTTTTTACAGTATTAATGGAAGCTCCGGGGCGATCCTGGCGGCGGTGTCTGCGGCTGTGGATAAGGGGGGACAGATCCTGGTGGCAAGGAACTGCCATAAGGCGGTTTACCATGCGATTTATCTGCGGGAGCTGAGTGCCACGTATATTTATCCACATGAGGATCCGAAATTGGGGATAAACGGAGGGATTTCACCCGGCCGTGTGGAAATGTATCTGGCGGAAAATCCGGAGATCCAGGTGGTGCTGATCACTTCACCGACTTATGACGGCATCGTGTCGGATGTGGCTAGGATCGCGGAGATCGCGCATCGCTATGGTGTGCCGCTGATCGTGGATGAGGCTCACGGGGCGCATTTTCGGTTTTCGGATTATTTTCCGGTGTCTGCGGCGCAGCTTGGCGCGGATGTGGTGATCAACAGTGTGCATAAGACGCTGCCCTGTCTGACCCAGACGGGGGTGATCCACCTGTGCAGTGATCGTGTAAGCCGGGAAAAACTGAAGCGCTTTCTGGGAATCTATCAGAGCAGCAGTCCTTCTTATATTCTTATGAGCAGCATTGATGCGTGCATGGATAAGCTGGAGCGTGAGGGGGATGAGATGTTCCGTGTGTTTACGGAGAATCTGGAAAAAGCACGCAGGCGTCTTTCCGAGTGTAAGTATATCCGGCTGGTAACGCCGCAGGCATGTGAGTGCCAGAGGGTTTTTGATTTTGACAGATCCAAGATATTGCTTTCTACTGTGAACAGTTCGCTGAACGGCCGGGAGCTGCATCAGATCCTCCGGAGGGAGTTTCATCTGGAAATGGAGATGGAGGCGGAGAATTATGTGCTGGCGCTGGCGGCTGTGGGTGATACGGCGGAGGGTTTTGAGCGGCTTTGTGATGCTATTGAAGAGATCGACCGCCGTGAATCGTTAAAATACAGAGAAGAGGCTGTGGAGAAGGAGCCTTTGAAAAACGGAAAAATGAAGCAGATCATGCGGATCTCCCAGGCTATGGATGCGGAGAGTGAGCGGTGTCCGCTGGACGAGTGTATCGGACGTACGTCCGGGGAGTTTGCGTATCTTTATCCGCCGGGGATCCCGCTGATCGTTCCGGGGGAACAGATTTCTGGACATTTCGTAAAAAATGTGAGAAGATACCTGGAACAGGGCTTTGAGGTCCAGGGCCTGAGCGACCAGACCAGTGAGACGGTGTGTGTTGTGAGAAATGAGATGTAACAGAGGAGACATATGGGAAAGATTTTTTACATTATGGGAAAAAGCTCTTCCGGTAAGGACAGTATTTACAGACAGCTGGAGGGGAATCAGGAGCTGGGGCTTAAGCGGCTTGTGATCTATACTACCCGTCCGATCCGGGATGGAGAGGAGAACGGAAGAGAATATTTTTTTGCAGATGAGAATAAACTGAAGGAGTTCCGAAGAAACGGGAAGCTGATCGAGGCGCGTACTTATCAGACGGTTTACGGGCCGTGGACATATTTTACTGCGGATGACGGGCAGGTGTCTGTGGGTAATGACAGTTATCTGGGGATCGGTACACTGGAGTCTTTTGTGAGGCTCCGGGAGTATTACGGCAATGAAGTGATGTGGCCTATTTATATAGAGGTGGAAGACGGAGAGCGTCTGGAGCGTGCGCTTGCCAGGGAGAAGACCCAGGAGGTGCCGAAGTACGAGGAGATGTGCAGGCGTTTTCTTGCAGACCAGAATGATTTTTCCGAGGAAAATATTCTTAAAGCAGGTATATGGAAGCGTTTTGAGAATCATAATCTGGATGAATGTGTGAAGGAGATCGTAAATTATATAAAATCTGTACAATAAGGAAAAATAGTTTTTTTTATACAGAAGATTATGTTATAATTAGTTGAAAGATGTCCGCCGGGTATAACGGAGGGCACAAAAGGCAGAAAGAGGTGATTCTTATGGCAGGATTTCATGACATCATCGGGCATGACGATATAATCAGGCATTTGAAGAATGCGATAGAGACAGGGAAGGTATCCCACTCTTATATTTTTACAGGGGAACCGGGATCCGGCAAGAAGCTTCTTGCGGGGACTTTTGCGGCAGCGCTGCAGTGTGAATCGGGAGAGTCTGAACCGTGTATGACTTGTGATTCCTGTAAGAAGGTGATCGGCAAGAATCATCCGGATATCATTACAGTAACTCATGAGAAACCTGGAAGCATCAGCATTGACGAGGTGCGTGACCAGGTTGTGCGTGATGTGGATATCAAGCCGTACTGCAGTCCGTATAAAATCTATATCATTCCGGATGCGGAGATGATGACGGTGCAGGCGCAGAATGCCATTTTGAAAACTATCGAGGAACCGCCGGAATATGCGGTGATCATGCTGCTGACAAGCAATATCGACAGTCTTCTTCCTACGATCCGTTCCAGATGTGTGCGTCTGGATCTGAAGGTGGTGGATGACAGTCTTGTGAAGGAATATCTGATGGAGCATCTTCAGGTGCCGGATTATCAGGCTGAGATCGATGCGTCTTATGCGCAGGGCAGTATCGGCAAGGCGAAGGAGGCTGCGACTTCTCAGGAGTTTGCGGATATGACTGCCAATGCCCTGAAGATTTTGAAATATGCCAATTCCATGGAGGTTTATGAGCTGACAGAGGCGATCAAGACTTTGACTGCTGATAAGAATAATATCAATGATTATCTGGATATTTTCCAGTTCTGGTTCCGCGATGTTCTGATGTTTAAGGCAACAAGGGAAATTGACAACCTGGTTTTTAAACAGGAGATTAATTTTATCAGAGAGCAGGCCAGCGAGCGTTCTTATGAGAATATCGAAAAAATCCTTGAGGCACTGGAGAAGACGAAGGTGCGTCTCCGTGCCAATGTTAATCTCGAACTTGCCCTGGAGCTCCTGTTCCTGACAATTAGGGAGAAATAGAATGGAAAAGGTAGTTGGAGTCAGATTTCGTAACGTTGGTAAGATTTATTATTTTAATCCTAAGAATTATAAGGTGAAGGTCGGCGATCATGTGATCGTGGAGACTGCCCGTGGTGTGGAGTATGGCCGTGTTGTCCTGGAGCCGCGCAGCGTGAAGGAGGACGAGGTGGTCCATCCGCTGAAGGAGGTTCTCCGTGTTGCAACGAAGGAGGACGAGGATCATGAGGCTGAGAACCGCCAGAAGGAGAAAGAGGCTTTTAAGATCTGCAAGAAGAAGATCCGTGAGCATGGGCTTGATATGAAGCTGATTGATGCGGAGTATACCTTTGATAATAACAAGGTGCTGTTTTATTTTACAGCGGATGGCCGTATTGATTTCCGGCAGCTGGTTAAGGATCTGGCGTCTGTGTTTAAGACCAGGATCGAGCTTCGTCAGATCGGTGTCCGTGATGAGACGAAGATCCTTGGCGGTATTGGTATCTGTGGAAGGACGCTTTGCTGTCATACGTATCTTTCGGAGTTTGCGCCGGTTTCCATCAAGATGGCGAAGGAGCAGAATCTTTCTCTGAACCAGACGAAGATTTCCGGTGTCTGTGGTCGTCTGATGTGCTGTCTGAAGAATGAGCAGGAGACTTATGAGGAGCTGAACCGGAATCTTCCGGGTATCGGTGATATGGTAACGACGCCGCAGGGTGTTTCGGGTACGGTCCAGAGTGTGAATGTTCTCCGGCAGATGGTTAAGATCGTGGTTGAGGTGAATGATGAGAAGGAGATCCAGGAGTTTCCGGTCCGTGATCTGAGGTTCCGCCCTAAGAGAAAAAAAGGTAAGGGTGGTTCTGCTGACCACGAGGAGAAAGAGGTTAAAAAGGGAGATTCGAAGCCGAATGAGAAGTGATCTGGTTTATTGCGGTGAGCGTGTGGATGATCTTCAGAATGGGTTGTTTGTGATCCAGGATCCGAAGAAGTTTTGCTTTGGGATGGATGCGGTTCTGTTGTCTGGTTTTGCCCGGGTGAAGAGGGGTGAGGTTGCGCTGGATATGGGGACCGGTACGGGGATCATTCCGATCTTGCTTTCTGATCGTACGGATGGGGAGCATTTCACGGGGCTGGAGATCCAGCATGAGTGTGCGGAGATGGCTGACCGTAGTGTGAGGTATAATGGTCTTGAGGACAGGGTTCGGATCGTTGAGGGTGATATCAGGGAGGCTGCCGGGATTTTTGGGGCGGCTTCTTTTGATGTGGTGACGTGTAATCCGCCGTATATGATCGGGCAGCATGGGTTGACGAATCCGCATCTTCCGAAGGCGATCGCGAGGCATGAGATTTTGTGTTCGTTTGATGATGTGGCTTGTCAGGCTGCACGGGTCCTGAAGGACCGGGGGCGGTTTTTTCTGGTGCACAGGCCGTTTCGGCTGGTGGAGCTGATGGCGACTTTGACGAAGTATAAGCTGGAGCCTAAGAGGATGCAGCTGGTGTATCCTTTTATTGATAAGGAGCCGAATATGGTGTTGATCGAGGCTTGTAAGGGCGGGAATTCCAGAATCCGGGTTGAGCGGCCGCTGGTGGTTTATGAGCGGCCTGGGGTTTATACGGAGGATGTTTTGGAGTTGTATCGGATGGTGTGAATGTTGTGATGTTGTGGCTTAGGGTGGCTGCCTGGTTGGTTGTTTGGTTGGTTGTGAGAGATTGGGTGGCTGCTCGGGAGGTTTTGGGCCATCGGCGCTGCGCTGGATGGCTGGGAGGTAGTGGTGGCTGTGGTACTTCGGTTGGTGAAGGGACGGCGAGGGGAGGCAGGCTGCTGGTGGTGACACGCTGCGCCCTCTGCTCGGCTGCGGCGCCGGTTTGCTGCCATTCGCGCAAACTCGCTTCGCTCAAACAGTGCGCTCGGTGGCAGCAGCTATCCTCACCTCGCTGACGGGGACTCCGCTAACGTCACCACCAGCAGCCTGTCTCCCCTCGCCTGAGATTCAAAGCGAGAGATCGCAACGCGTAGCGCATTGAGTATCGAAGAATACAGACACCTTGCCAGAAGTGAATCACTGAGAAAGTGAAGAAATGAAATAATATCGGCACAGCATGGCGCGCTGAGTATTGAAGAATACAGGCACTTTGCCAGAAGTGAACCACAGAGAAAGTGAAGAAATAAAACAACATCGGCACAGAGTAGCGCGCTGAATACCGAAGCATACAGACACAAGTCAACAAATAAGAACAGCGAATCCCTTGCACTACTTAAAAAAAGCCCAAGGGGTGTGCAGAGGGGGCGCGGCTTTGCGGCCCCTTTGCGGTTTTCAAAGTTCCCAAACTTAAACAAACCCCCGCGGTCAAGCGGAATATCCCCCGCGGTCAAGCAAAACAACTCCCCCACGGCCAAGTGGAAAAAACTCCCCGCGGTCAAGCGAGAAAAGAGGAAAATATGAAACAAAACGGAAAACTATACTTATGCGCCACCCCCATAGGAAACCTCGAAGACATCACCCTTCGAGTACTAAGAACCCTTCGGGAAGTGGACTTAATCGCTGCGGAGGATACCCGCAACAGCATAAAACTTCTGAATCATTTTGATATAAAAACCCCCATGACCAGCTACCACGAATACAATAAGATCGATAAGGGCCATGTCCTCGTGGAAAAACTGCTGGCAGGTACAAACATTGCGTTGATCACAGATGCAGGTACTCCGGGTATCTCAGACCCCGGGGAGGAGCTTGCCGCCATGTGTTATGAAGCCGGAATTGAAGTGACTTCACTTCCGGGTCCTGCTGCCTGTATCACTGCTCTGACTTTGTCAGGCCTGCATACCAGGCGTTTTGCTTTCGAGGCTTTTCTTCCGGCGGATAAGAAAGAACGAAAAACGATCCTGGAGGAGCTTTCCTGTGAAACCAGGACTATTATCCTGTATGAGGCACCTCACAGGCTTGTACGGACTCTTGGTGAGCTCAGAGAGGCGCTTGGCAACCGCCGGATGACTCTTTGCAGAGAGCTGACCAAGAAGCATGAGACGGCATTCCGGACTACGATCGATGATCTGATGGATTTTTATAAAGATGAGAAGCCGCTGGGTGAGTGTGTTCTTGTGATCGAGGGTAGGAGCCGCAGTGAGATGGAGGCGGAGAAGCGTGCTTCCTGGGAGGAGATTTCCATTGCGGAGCATGTGGCGATGTATGAGCAGCAGGGGAATCCCAGGAAGGATGCCATGAAGCTTGCTGCCAGGGATCGTGGTGTTTCCAAGCGGGATATTTATAAGGCGCTTCTGGATGGAGAAGATTCTGCTGAATGATCAGGTGTAAATTGTGGTACGGATCGTAGGTAACGTGATCGTGGATGATTGAATAAGCTGCATACTGTGACCAGGGATTTTTGGGAGCGTATGTGGCTTTTTTTATTGTGGTAATAAAAAGTACTGTGCGGATTTTGTCGAAATGATTTGCTTGCAGTATAGACCATATTGTGCTGTGTTTTGGGATTGCATTTAATAAGATACTTTTTTGCCTGTATTTCCTATGATTTTGCGTGGAAATACAGGCTTTTTTGTGCTATAATAAACTCTGTATTCGTATGTAAAAAATATTTATTTTACAGGTATAAATGACACTTCCGGAGCGGGTTTGAGAATTGCTTTCTGCAAAATGAGAATACAGTATTTCCTGAAATTAACGGATCAGTTTATCTTGCTCAGGATTTGATGTAATGATTTCTGAAGCTGCTATGGTTCTGCAGAAATGAATTTTCAAACACGTCCGGACGACAAGAACAGGAGGAATGACATGGGCGCAGAGAATACAGAATACGGCGCGGATCAGATCCAGATCCTGGAAGGACTGGAAGCCGTACGTAAGAGGCCTGGAATGTATATCGGAAGTACCTCCAGCCGTGGACTTCATCATCTCGTATATGAGATCGTGGATAACGCAGTCGATGAAGCACTGGCTGGTTTTTGTACGGAGATCCATGTAGATATCAATCCGGATAATTCCATTACAGTTACAGATAATGGTCGTGGTATTCCGGTTGGCATCAATCATAAGGCTGGTATTCCGGCAGTTGAGGTTGTATTTACCATTCTTCACGCAGGCGGTAAGTTCGGCGGTGGAGGATATAAGGTTTCCGGTGGTCTTCACGGTGTTGGTGCATCTGTTGTAAATGCACTTTCCGAATGGCTGGAGGTTACCATCTACCGGGAGGGCAAGGAATACAGACAGAGATATGAGCGTGGCAAGACTATGTACCCGCTGAAGGTGGTAGGTGACTGTGATCCGGGGCTTTCAGGAACGAAGGTTTATTTCCTTCCGGACAAGGAGATCTTTGAGGAGACTGTTTATGATTATGATATACTGAAACAGAGACTTCGTGAGATGGCTTTCCTGACTAAGGGTCTTCGTATCGTTCTGGAGGATAAGAGAGAGGGACTGGAGCGCGAGAAGGTATTCCACTATGAGGGTGGTATCCGTGAGTTTGTAAGCTACCTGAACAGAAGCAAGGAGGCTCTTTACCCGGAGATCATTTACTGTGAGGGTGAGAAGGACGGCGTGTCTGTAGAGGTTGCGCTGCAGCATAATGACTCCTATACAGAGAACACCTATGGCTTTGTAAACAATATCAATACACCGGAGGGAGGTACACACATTACCGGTTTCCGTAATGCGATCACCAATACATTTAATGATTATGCACGTAAGAACAAGCTTCTCAAGGACAGTGAGCCGAACTTAAGCGGTGATGATATCCGTGAGGGCCTGACTGCGATCGTCAGTGTTAAGATCGAGAATCCGCAGTTTGAGGGTCAGACCAAGCAGAAGCTTGGAAACAGTGAGGCAAGAGGTGCGGTAGACAGTGTTGTAAGTAAACAGCTGGAGATTTTCCTGGAGCAGAATCCTGCAGTTGCCAAGGCTACCGTTGAGAAATCTGTTCTTGCACAGAGAGCCAGAGAGGCAGCCAGAAAGGCACGTGACCTTACAAGAAGAAAATCCGCACTGGACAGTATGTCACTTCCTGGAAAGCTTGCAGACTGTTCTGACAAGAATCCGGAGAACTGTGAGATCTATATCGTAGAGGGAGATTCCGCGGGCGGTTCTGCCAAGACAGCGAGAAACCGTGCCACACAGGCGATCCTTCCACTGCGTGGTAAGATCCTGAATGTTGAGAAGGCACGTCTGGATAAGATTTACGGAAACAAAGAGATCAAGGCAATGATCACTGCCTTCGGAACCGGAATCCATGAGGATTTTGATATTTCCAAGCTTCGTTATCACAAGATCATCATTATGACCGATGCCGATGTTGACGGTGCGCATATCGCAACACTGCTTCTGACCTTCCTGTATCGTTTCATGCCGGAGCTGATCAAGCAGGGATATGTATACCTGGCGCAGCCTCCTCTCTATAAAGTGGAGAAGAACAAAAAGGTATGGTATGCATATGACGATGATGAGCTGAACAATATCCTTACCGAGATCGGACGTGACGGAAACAATAAGATCCAGCGTTATAAAGGTCTGGGTGAGATGGATGCCGAGCAGCTCTGGGAGACTACTATGGACCCTGAGAAGAGAATCCTTCTCCGTGTGACCATGGACGAAGCTGCCACATCTGAGATCGATCTGACATTTACCACTCTTATGGGAGACAAGGTAGAGCCAAGACGTGAATTTATCGAAGAAAATGCAAGATTCGTTAAGAATCTTGATATCTAGGAGAATAAAGAAGAATGGAAGATAATATTTTTGACAAAGTCCACGAAGTGGATCTGGAAAAAACGATGAAGGAATCTTACATCGACTATGCCATGAGTGTTATCGCCTCACGAGCCTTGCCTGATGTAAGAGACGGTCTGAAGCCGGTACAGCGCCGAGTTCTGTACTCTATGATCGAGCTGAATAATGGTCCTGACAAGCCACACAGAAAATGTGCGCGTATTGTCGGTGATACCATGGGTAAATATCATCCGCACGGTGACAGCTCCATCTATGGTGCGCTGGTCAATATGGCTCAGGAATGGTCCACAAGATATCCGCTGGTTGACGGACATGGAAACTTTGGTTCCGTGGATGGTGACGGTGCGGCTGCCATGCGATATACAGAGGCACGTCTCAGCAAGATATCCATGGAGATGCTTGCTGACATCAACAAGGATACGGTTGATTTTCAGCCGAACTTTGATGAAACAGAGCGTGAGCCGGTTGTGCTTCCGGCACGTTTTCCGAACCTTTTGGTAAACGGTACTACAGGTATTGCGGTAGGTATGGCAACCAATATTCCGCCGCATAACCTTCGTGAAACTATCAATGCAGTTGTTAAGGTCATTGATAACATTGTAGAAGAAGACAGAGAAACAGCTATGGAGGAGCTTCTTGAGATCGTAAAGGGACCGGACTTCCCTACAGGAGCGACCATCCTCGGAACGAGAGGGATCGAGGAAGCTTACCGTACCGGACGTGGCAAGATCCGTGTCCGTGCGGTGACGAATATCGAGACTTTGCCAAACGGTAAATCCCGTATCGTGGTTACCGAGCTCCCGTACCTTGTAAACAAGGCACGTCTGATCGAGAAGATCGCAGAGCTTGTCCGTGACAAAAAGATCGACGGGATCACAGACCTGAACGACCATTCCAGCCGTGAGGGTATGCGAATCTGTATTGATCTTCGTAAGGATGCCAATGCCAACGTGATCCTGAATCTGCTTTACAAGCATACACAGCTGCAGGATACTTTTGGCGTAATCATGCTTTCTCTTGTTCCGAATCATGGAAGTATGGAACCGAAGGTTCTGAACCTGAAAGAGATGCTGGAGTACTATCTGGAGCATCAGGAGAATGTAGTTCGCAGAAGAACACAGTATGATCTTAATAAGGCACAGGAGAGAGCCCATATTTTGGAGGGTCTTCTGAAGGCACTTGATAATATTGACGAAGTGATCCGCATCATCCGTGGTTCCCGCAACGTACAGATCGCCAAGCAGGAGCTGATCGAACGTTTTGAGCTGACAGATGTGCAGGCACAGGCAATCGTGGATATGCGTCTCCGTGCACTGACAGGTCTGGAAAGAGAGAAGCTGGAGGCTGAGTATGCAGAGCTTATGGAGAAGATCCGCAAGTTCCAGGCAATCCTTGCTGACCGCAAGCTCCTTCTCCGGGTGATCCGTGAGGAGATCCTTGCCATTGCAGAGAAATACGGCGATGACAGAAAGACTTCTATCGGATACGATGTATATGATATCTCTACAGAGGATCTGATCCCGAGAGAAAATACAGTGATCGCAATGACAAAGCTTGGTTATATCAAGCGTATGACCGTTGACAACTTCCGCAGCCAGAACCGTGGCGGCAGAGGAATCAAGGGTATGCAGACGATTGAGGATGACTATATCGAAGAGCTTCTGATGACGACGACGCACCATTATCTCATGTTCTTTACTAATACAGGACGTGTATACAGACTGAAGGCATATGAGATCCCGGAGGCCGGTCGTACAGCCAGAGGAACTGCGATCATCAATCTTCTGCAGCTTGCACCGGGAGAAAAGATCACAGCTGTGATCCCGCTTCGTAAATATGAAGAGGGTCATTATCTGATGATGGCCACCAAGAAAGGCCTTGTGAAGAAAACTCCGATCAGGGATTACGAGAATGTCCGTAAGACAGGTCTTACAGCAATCGTTCTCCGTGATGATGACGAGCTGATCGAGGTTAAGGCTACTGATAATAACAAAGATATTATTCTTGTGACCAGGGACGGACAGTGTATCCGCTTTAAGGAAACAGATGTCCGCAGCACAGGCCGTGCGTCCATGGGAGTAAGAGGTATGAATCTTACTGACGGTGATGAAGTTGTTGCCATGCAGCTGAACACTCAGGGAGATTATCTGCTTGTAGTTTCCGAGAACGGAATGGGCAAACGTACAGCTATGAGTGAGTTCGTTGTCCAGAACCGTGGCGGTAAGGGTGTGAAGTGCTACAAGATCACCGAGAAGACTGGAAATGTTGTCGGTGCCAAGGCTGTCAACGAAGAGAACGAGATCATGATGATCACTACAGAGGGTATCATTATCCGTCTGCAGTGTGCGGATATCTCTGTTCTTGGAAGGATCACCTCCGGTGTGAAGATGATCAATCTTACAGAGGGTGTAACCGTTGCAAGTATCGCCAAGGTAAGAGATAAAGATCCGGAAGCAGATACAACTACCGAAAAAGCTGACGGAGAAACCGGCGATAACGAAGAAGACTCTGCAGAGGAAGCTGTTACAGGCAGTGAAGAGGAATAAGGTCGAGGATAAGTCATGACGACGACAAAGAAAAAACGCAGAAAAAAATCAGTAAAGAAGCTGAAATACTCTAATAAAAAACTGAATTTTGTCCATATTGCGACACTGGCGGGGATCATTCTGATCCTGCTGGTGATCGTTCTGGCGGCCAGGGGCTGCGGAAAGATCAGCCACAGAACTCCGGAGGGGGTTGTGGAAGGCTACATCAAAGCGGCAGCAGCAGGCAAGAATAAAAAGATGCAGAGCTGTTACAGTGCGGATAAGTTATCGGATGAGGCGAAAACAGAGATTTCCTCCACGATAAAATATTTTCAGGCCCATGGAGTAAAGGATGTAAATATCGACAGCTGTGGCTCCATTTCTGAAAACAAAAATTATTCTTATGTTTATATCCGCTATAATCTTGTTCTGGAGAACGAGCAGGAATATCCATGTATCAGTACCTATCTTGTAAAGGTCCAGGACAAAAAGTATTATCTGTATGCGCCTTCTGAGATTTCAGATAAGATCAGCCAGCAGGCTGCCAAGGATTATCAGAAATTTATGACTACGAAAACCTATACAGATTATACAAAGGCTTATGAGGTTTTTCTGAAAAAGAATCCGGGATACGAGGATAAGATCGCAGGGAAACTGAACGGATAAAGCAGAGGCGGGAGGATGTAAGAATGAAGCGGATTTTGCTGATGGTGCTCAGAAATATAGTCTTTGTTCCTTACTGGTGGATCAAGCTTTGCTGGTATGCAGCGCATACAGATGATTATCCGGAAGAGAAGAAATACGCATTCCTGAGACTGATAGATGAGCATGCCATTGAAGGCGGAAATATCCATATTGATGTGCATGGAGCTGAAAATATCCCAAAAGAAAAGGGATTTATGTTTTTTCCGAATCACCAGGGACTGTTTGATGTGCTGGCGATCATCCGGGCATGCCCGGTTCCTTTTTCGGTAGTTGCCAAGAAGGAAGTTGGAGAGATTCCTTTTCTGAAGCAGGTTTTTGCCTGTATGAAGGCCTTTATCATTGACAGGGAAGATCTGAAGCAGTCCATGCAGGTCATTGTCAATGTAATACGGGAAGTGAAGGCTGGTCGTAATTATCTGATCTTTCCGGAGGGAACCAGAAGTAAAAACGGAAATCATCCGGGGCCGTTCAAGGGCGGCAGCTTCAAGACTGCCACCAAGACAAAATGCCCGATCGTTCCGGTTGCACTGATCGATTCCTTTAAGGCTTTTGATACCGGCTCTACAGAGAGGCTCACCGTACAGGTGCATATCCTTCCTCCGATGTATTATGAGGAATACAAAGATATGCATACCACAGAGCTCGCAGAAGAAGTGAAGAGACGGATCGAAAAGGTGATCGAAGAGAATATTATGTAAAAAAGAAAAGACTTTGATGAAGTTGGAACAAAAACATCATCAAGGTCTTTTTTTGTTGTATGTTTTGCATAAAAACGAAACGTTTTATTTGTGGATTGTTGGGCATATACAACCAAAAGGTTTGATGATAACATAGAGACATCCATACAATATAAATAAAAGATGTAAAGAGGACGAACAGATGAAAAAAGAAGAATACCTTTCTCTGATCGATGAGGTGATCGCACAGGGACCATACACGGATACCTGGGATTCTCTCTGTGAGCATCCTACGCCGAAGTGGTATGCAAGAGATAAATTCGGAATTTTTATCCACTGGGGTGTTTACAGTGTTCCGGCTTTCGGAAATGAATGGTATCCCAGAAATATGTATGTGAAAGGCTCTAAGGAGAACCTGCATCATACAGAGAAATACGGAACTCTGGATAAATTCGGCTACAAGGATTTTATTCCTCAGTTTAAGGCTGAGAAGTTTGATCCGAAGGAATGGGCGGCCTTATTTAAAGAGGCGGGGGCGAAATTCGTAGTTCCGGTAGCGGAGCATCACGATGGATTTCAGATGTATGCCAGTGACCTTTGCCGCTGGAACGCTGCTGAGATGGGACCGAAAAGAGATATTCTCGGAGAGCTGAAGACAGAGGTTGAGAAAGAGGGAATGGTTCTCGGTGCTTCTTCTCACAGAGCAGAGCATTACTGGTTCTTTAATGGAGGTCGTCAGATCCCGGAGGCTGATGTCAATGATCCGGAATATGCGGATCTTTATGGGCCGGCAGCAGGAATCACCAGAGATATGAGTGATATTTATGACAATCCTCCGACAGAGGAGCATATGCAGGACTGGCTTGTCCGCACCTGCGAGATCGTGGATAAATATCAGCCATCCATCGTGTATTTTGACTGGTGGATCCAGCAGTATGCATGGAAACCGTATCTTCGTAAATTTGCAGCATATTATTACAACCGTTCTGCACAGTGGGGAAAAGAAACAGCTATTGATGCCAAATTTGATGCATATGTTTATGGCAGCGCAGTCAATGATCTGGAAAGAGGTCAGTTAGATCATATCACGCCGGATCTGTGGCAGAATGATACGTCTGTAGCTAAGAACTCCTGGGGCTATACCATTGGAAATGATTATAAGAAGCCTTCCGATGTAGTGCTGGATCTGATCGATGTAGTCAGCAAAAATGGTGCACTTCTTCTTAATATCGGACCGAAGCCGGATGGAACAATTCCGGAAGAGGATGCACATATCCTGAGAGAAATGGGAAAATGGCTGAAGGTAAACGGAGAGGCGATATACGGAACCAGATACTGGAAGACATTCGGAGAGGGACCGACGGTGGTTCCGGAGGGACATTTCACGGATACCTATGATAAGCACTTTACTTCTGAGGATATCCGTTTTACAAGTAAGAGCAATCATATTTATGCGACTGTTCTGCACTGGCCGGAGGATGGAGAGATCCATATCAAAGCTCTTGGCAATGATATGAAGCTTTTGAAATCCACGATCCGGGATATTGAGATCCTCGGAACAGATCTGCATCCGGCATTTGCGAGAAATAAAGAACTGGATATTTCCTGCGGAAGAGGGGTTATTGAGGCGGGAGATATGCCGGTGGTATTGAAGATCACAGTAGAATAGCTGTTGGGGGAAGCGAGTAAATTATAATGTCTTTTTGAAAGGACAGAAAGGATAAGGTATTTTAATTATGGGAGATGTAAGATTCACAGGAAACTGGAACTCTGTAAATGCACACACAGTTCCAAAATGGTATGAGGATTGTAAATTTGGAATTTTTATCCACTGGGGAATTTATTCCGTGCCGGCGTTTGCACCGCATACATGGGAGCTGGGAGAGGTTGATTCCAAGGAATGGTTTGCGGATAATCCGTATGCAGAATGGTATTACAATTCTCTGAACATTGGAAAAGGCCCTACATATAAGCATCATATAGAAAAATACGGAAAAGATTTCAAATACGAAGATTTTATTCCTATGTGGAAAGCTGAAAACTGGGATCCGAAGCAGTGGGCAGAGATTTTTAAAGAAGCAGGTGCGGAGTATGTTGTTCTGACAACCAAGCATCATGACGGATTCTGCCTGTTCCCAAGTAAATATACACATTTCAATTCCGTAGAAATGGGACCGAAGAGAAATATCACCGGTGAGCTGACAGAAGCTGTCCGTGACGCAGGAATCCGCATGGGTCTGTATTATTCCGGACTGATCGACTGGCAGTATGCAAACGATCCTATTTTTGAGGATGATGATCTGTTTGGAACAGCCAGCCCGACATTTGCATATGCAGATTATTCCTATAATCAGATGAAAGAGCTTGTAGATGATTATGCACCGAGTGTGTTCTGGAATGATATCGGATGGCCGACACAGAGTGAAGAGATGATGCCGTATTTCTTTGCACATTATTACAATAAGGTTCCGGAGGGTGTGGTAAATGACCGTTTCAACGGACGTTATCACGATTTCCTTACTAAGGAATATAAAGCCGGTTCTGTAAACAGAAATGAGAAATGGGAGATGTGCCGTGGAATGGGCTTATCCTTCGGTTATAATGCCAACGAAGGCGATGACAAGCTGATCTCTGTTCCGGATCTGATCTCACTTCTTGTCGGAACAGTGGCAAATAACGGAAATCTTCTCCTGAACATCGGCCCGAAGGCAGACGGAACTATCCCGGAGGAGCAGGTAAGAAGACTGAAGATCCTGGGTGCATGGCTGAAGGTAAACCATGACGGTATTTACGGAACACGCTGCAGTGACCGTGAATCTGAGCTGCTTGAGAGTGGAATTGAGCTCCATTATACACAGAAAGACGGAAATCTGAATGTGTTTGCAGATCATCTGAAGGAAGGTGCCAATGAATTCCTGATCAAGGGCTACCACGGAGTGCTGAGACCATTTGATCCGGCAGTGAAGGTAGAAACTGAAGATACTGCAGAAGGACTTCTTGTGAAGATCCCGGAATATAAAGAAGATATGTATGTGGTTGGATTAACCAACAGATTCTAAATGATGAACAGGAGGACCGGATGTATGCCGGTCCTTTTGTTGCTGCATGGGAGAAGATCGTGGATATCCGATCGATTCTCAGGAAGGGAGCTTTTATGTTTGGGAAAAAAATCGCAATACTGTTATCAACGGCAATGATCCTGACAGGGTCCTGTGTATCTTCTGTGGCTGTACATGCACAGACTGGTTATGCGGCTGAATATACACAGGAAGCATCGGCAGCAGGTGTGCAGAGCACTGCAAAGCTTGTTGCGAAGGGCTCCTGTGGAAGCAAAGCTGTTTACCGGTTGTACTCCAATGGAAACCTGCAGATACAGGGAAAAGGGGAGGTTAAGGTTACCGATGATTTTTCATACAGATCAGCAATGATAAAAACAGTAACCGTTGCATCTGGGATCACGGGAATCGGTGACAGAACCTTTTCAGGCTGCAGAAATATGAAGAGGATTTCGTTGCCGGGAACTCTGCGGAGTATTGGAGTAAGAGCATTTGGAGATACTGCGATCACCAGGATCAAGCTTCCTGATGGACTGAAAAGCATTGGTGCATATGCTTTTTACCAGAGTAAGCTTATGAGCCTGGATGTACCGAAAACTGTAACAAAAATTGATGAATATGCTTTCAGTTACTGTAACAGTCTGGAATCTGTCAGCATTCCGGGAAGTGTGAAAATATTACCGGAATCGTTATTTGAGGCGGATATGAAGCTGAAAAAGGTTACGCTTGGACAGGGCGTTTCCAGGATAGAAAGAGCGGCCTTTCGGCATTGCGGTTTGACAGGAGTAAGCTTTCCGGACAGTGTTACGGTTATTGGTGAAGGTGCGTTTTCTTTTTGTACAGATCTCAGAAAGGTGTCGTTGCCGAAGAAGCTTACAGAGATCGGGAACGGTGTATTTAATAATTGTCGAAAACTGGGGAATATTACAGTACCTGCCAGTGTGAAAAAGATCAGAAGCCATGCTTTTTATGATTGCCTGGCAATGAAAAAGATTACGATCCTCAACAGTAAAACAGTGATAGAAAAAGAAGCGATCGGCTATAATTTCAATAGTGGAAAAAATAAAACTTTTGTCATTGCCGGAAAAAAGGGTTCTACTGCTCAGACTTACGCAAAGAAAAATGGGTTCCGTTTTCTGAACAATACTGCCGCAGTAAGGACCGCAAAGATGACCGGCGTGCCCAAAACAAAAACCATACTTCGTGGAAAAACATACACGATCCAGGCAGTGACCGTGCCGTATTACAGCGACGAGAAGATTCTTTTCCGTTCCTCGGATCGCAGGATCGCTACGGTAAATTCCAAAGGTGTTGTAAAGGGAATCCGAAAAGGGACGGCCGTGATCACCGTGCAGAGCGGAGCGAAAAAACTGAATTGTAAGATAACGGTGAAGTAACGATGAAGCAGGCGTACGTAAAATAGCCATAACAGTGAAAGGATACAAAAGAAAATAAAAACAGAAGCCCGGCAGATGAAACATGGAGAGTTTTCACATGTGCAGCTGCCGGGTTTTTTATAAATATAGAAACCCTTAAAATAAGGAATAAAATAGCTTGTTATACCCTTAAAATAAGGGCATATTAATAAAAAAGGGGGAATCTAAAATGACAGGATATTACAGGACCGGTTACGACATTAGCTCATATTTTAAACGAGTATCCTCAGATTGAGGAAAACCTCCGCGTGCCGGAAAAAGAATATCCGATACGTTTATGGTACATGTTTAAGAGAGAAGTATGTACGATTATTGATGTGGATGAGAGAAGCAGAAAAGTAAAAATATATAATTATACAAACAATTTTATTAAAAAAGCATTTGGCCGAAATGAAAAACCAACCTTTGAAGAATACGAGAAATTTCTGGAATCTCGTTGTTTCCCGAGACAACGAGACAAAATAAAATTGGTATTAGAAGATTTGAATCTGCCATTTTATGATCCGTTTATGATCATAGAAAAGACCGAAGGAAGAATGGCAGAGGATGATTTCTGGATCAGGATTGAGAGGTAAAGATGGTGCAGCTTTTTGAGTAACTGCACGTCGTATTTTTTGTATTTTGGTAATAAAGCAGGTACAGAAGTTTTTGATGATGTAAAAATAGAAAAAGCGGCACATAAATTTATTTGGATTAATGAAAAAGCGGCTACTTGTACTGAGAATGGAAATAGAAGTTACTGGCATTGTGAAGCTTGTGGGAAAAATTACGAAAATCCATATGGTGATAATGAATTAGAAGATGTTGTATATCTTGCCAAGGGACATATTTTAGAGTTATACCGGGGATATCCGGCAGAGTGCCTGAATCCGGGAATGAAAGATACCTATCGTTGTACATCCTGCGGGAAACATTTTTTGGATAAAGATGGAAAAGAAGAAATGCAGCAGGACAGCGATGTGCTCATTCCGGAACTGGGACATAAATTTACGGACGAGCAATGGGTAAATCATGGTTCAGGCAAACACACTGTCAGCAAAGGAAATCCAACTCCGATATTTTTTACAGCGGATTACCAGCAGCATTTTAAATGTGAACGGTGTGGTTTTCAGGACTGGGGAGAAACCCGGACCTACAATATGAGTGTAAATACGGATCAGGTTACATTAAAAAATGGACAGTCTACTGCAGCTATCCGGGTATCTGATTTTGCCAACGGCGATTATCTGAAGAGTGTAACACCGAAGGACACCGGCCTTGTAACCGTTTTCAATGTGAATAAGAACGGCACATTTAAACTTACCGCAAAAAATAAAAACGGTTCAACATGGGTGACGATCACATTGAATAGTGGCGTGAAGAACAATATACTGGTTACAGTCAGAGTCACTACACAGGCAATCACAAACCTGAAGTCCACAGTCAGTGTAGTCAAAGGAAAAAAAGTAACTCTGAAACCTGTTCTGAAGCCGGTTACAAGCAAGGATAAGATTACATACAGTTCCTCCAACAGTAAGATCGCAGCAGTAAATTCCAAGGGTGTTATCACAGGAAAGAAAGTCGGCACTGCAAAGATCACAGTAAAAGCCGGAAGTAAAAAAGTTATTGTCACTGTTAAGGTCACAAAGATCAAAACAACAAAACTCACCGGTGTACCAAAAACAAAGAAAAATTTCATTGCGGAATAATGATATAAAAGCGTATAATTAAATGGAAGAAATAGTGGTTATCGAATAAAGATGTTTTATCAGATAGAAGGGGGCGGGATTATGCCGGTATCGATGAAGACATTGTTGGAACAATACACAAAAATATTACAGAAAATATATGGGAAACATTTGAAAAGTGTTATTTTATACGGCTCATATGCCAGAGGAGATTATAGAGAAGATTCTGATATCGATATTATGATTCTCCTTGATCTGTCTGATATAGATATTAAGCAGTATCGTCATGAATTGGCAGGAGAAACTTTTGATTTTAACATGGATCATGATCTTGATATTAAGCCAATTGCAAAAAGTGAAAAACATTTTCTGAATTGGGTTGATGTTTATCCATTTTATGCAAATGTAAAGAAAGAGGGGGTAAAATTATTTGATGCAGCCTGATGAAAAAGGAACGCAGAAAGATCTTATTTTTTATCGGATTGAAACTGCCCAAAGTGATATTAAAGCTGCGGAAATTCTTTTGAATGCAAAAGAATTTCGAGGTGCTAATAATCGGGCATATTATGGTATTTATCATGCAATTTCAGCAATACATGCACTAGATGGAAATGCATATAAACGTCATAAAGATGCATTAGCAAATTTCAATAAGAATTATATTAAAACAGAGATTTTTCCCAGAAAACTTGGACGAAAAATCGTAGAAGCAGAAGAAATCAGACATGCCAGCGATTATGATGATTTTTATATTGCAACAAGAGAAGAAGCAGAAGAACAGATAGAAACGGGTAAACAATTATTGGAATTGATAGAAGAATATATCAAAAGAAAACTAAAGGACAATAATAAGTGATGATCGCAAAAAAATACCTTCCACAGTAACTCTGTGTAAGGTATTTTTTTGTAGTGTGCCTTGCCTGGTAATGTAATGCTAAATGAGATGGGCAAGGCGCAGAATCCGGGTGGTCTACTGGAAGATGCAGCAAAAAAAAGAACACGTTTTCACAAAATAAGATTGACTTTTTTTAAAACTCTCATTATCATATAAAACATATTTAATTACTATGAAATAAGGAATGATAAAAAGTTCTGTTACACTGATGATACTGAGTTACACAGATGACGTTGAGCAGCGTACAGGACTGGCAGCGGGCAGACTTTTTTCAGAGGGAGGGGACGGGTATATGTCCATCAAGAAGATTGCAGAAAAGGCAGGGGTTTCACCGGCGACGGTTTCCCGAGTTTTAAATAATCCCAATTATAAATGTTCTGTTTCCGGACTCAGGGACAAGATATGGAAAACAGCTATCGAGATGAATTATGTGCCCAACGAGGCGGCCCGGAATCTGAAAAAAGGCGTTTCCGCAAAGCAGGAGAAAACCTGGTACATCAATATCCTGATGACAAGAACCGATTCTTCCACAACGGATCCGTTTTTTGCGGAGCTCCTTCGGGTGATCGAAAGTGAGATCCATGATAAAAACTGTATTCTTTCCAAAGTATGGTATATGTCTGTGTTTTCCGATGACCGGAAGTGCCGAAGGGAGAATCTGGACTGGCTGCTCGACGGAATGTATGATGAGGTGGAAGAGAAAAGGGACGGACTGATCATCATCGGCAGATGTAATAAAGAGGCTTTGAAGAAGCTGAATAAGAAGTATAAGAGTGTGGTATCGGTGAATCGGAATTCTACCAATTATGAAGTGGATGAGGTCCTTTGTGATGGGAAAAAGATCGCAGCAGCGGCAGTGGAATATCTGATCTCCCTGGGTCACAAAAATATCGGTTATATTGGCCAGTGTCACAGCGAAGACCGGTATAACGGATATCTGGAAACACTGAAGAAGTATGATCTGGATGTGATACCGGAGTATGTTATCGAAACAAAGCAGACTGAGGCCGAGGGCTACGAGGCCATGGAAAAGTTCTTTCAGTCGGACGACATGCCAACCGGAATCTACTGTGCCAATGATATTTCGGCGATCGGAATGCTGAAGTGCCTGAATAAATTTCGGAACCGGTATTATATGCCTTCGATCATATCCAGCGATGATATACAGGAGGCACAGTTTACCAGACCGATGCTGACAACGGTGAGCCTGCCCAAGGAGGATATGGGAAAATTTGCATTATACCTGCTGCTGGACCGGCTGAAGGGCGGACATTCCGGTATTGTGCGAATGGAGCTGGAAGGCAGACTGATGATACGGAACAGCTGCAGCAGTGTGGAGGACAGTATGTGGAGCGATTATTGTATCTGAGTGTTGCGGATGCGCAGATATAGTGACAGACAGGATGCGGTTGCACTATGATCAGAGTATTTTGTGAAAACGTTTTCAGATATTCCTATTTAATTAATGGGAATAATATGGTTTAATGTATTCAATTCAAATAAAAAAAATTACAGAACCACAGTAAACGGAAAGAACAGGTATGATTTGACAGCGAAATGAAGCAGTTACATTGGTGGGAAAAAGATTTCCAAATAAAAATGTGGTTGTAAAGGAGTACACAGATCATGAAAAGAAAACGCATCGCAGGTGTCTGTATCACACTGGCAGCAGTGGTACTGGCAGGAACTTTTGCAGTATCGGGAAACAATACAAAGGATAAAAATCATGTGGAGATCATCAATGTGTCCTATGATCCGACCAGAGAATTTTATGAAGCATATAATAAGATTTTTTCAAAATATTGGAAAGAGGAAACAGGTCAGAGTGTGGATGTGATCCAGTCTCATGGCGGTTCCGGAAAGCAGGCTCTTGAGATTTCCAACGGACTTCCTGCAGATGTGGCGACACTTGCACTGGAATATGATATCGATGCGATCCGGAATGCCGGTCTGATCGACAAGGGCTGGATCGATGAATATCCGGATGACAGTGCTCCTTATACTTCCACCATTGTATTTCTTGTTCGGAAGGGAAATCCGAAGAATATCCAAGATTGGGATGATCTGACAAAGGATGGTGTGGGGGTGATCACTCCCAATCCGAAAACCTCCGGTGGTGCCCGCTGGAATTACATGGCAGCCTGGGCTTATGCCAATGAGAAATATAACGGCAACGAGACAGAGATGAAAGCCTTTATCAAGAAACTTTACAAAAATGTCCTGGTTCTGGATTCCGGAGCAAGAGGTGCCACAACCTCTTTCGTGGAAAACGGGCAGGGGGATGTGCTGATCGCCTGGGAAAATGAAGCGTTTCTTTCTGTAAGGGATAATCCGGATGATTACGAGATCGTAACGCCGGGCATCAGTATCCTGGCACAGCCATCCGTTGCTGTTGTAGATGAAAATGTGAAAAAGCATGATAATGCAGAAGCTGCGAAAGCATATCTGAAATATCTGTATTCCGATGAAGCCCAGGAGCTGATCGCGGAGAATTACTATAGGCCGGTTGATCAGACGATCCTGAAAAAGCATGCAGATACTTTTAACCTGAAGGTGAAGCTGACAACGATCAAAGATTTCGGCGGCTGGGATGCAGTTCAGAAAAAGCATTTCGCAGACGGGGGAGTGTTTGATGAGATCTATGAAGAGTAGAAGAGCCTGAGATTTGTAACAGATCAGAAACTTAGAATAGAAAAGAGGGGAGACAGAAATGAAGAAACAACAGAGTAAACGTGTGATACCAGGCTTTGGACTGACAATGGGAGTGACTTTGGCGATGCTGAGTATCGTAGTTCTGATCCCTCTTGCGTCTCTGGCAGTATACTCGGCGCGGCTGGGTTTTCGGGAATTTATTGAGGTGATCACACGGCCGAGGGTTTTGTCCGGATTCTATGTAAGCTTTATTACCGCATTTGCGGCCACAGTGATCAATGCTATTATGGGCCTGGTCCTTGCGTGGGTACTGGTAAGATATGATTTTCCGGGAAAAAGGATCATGGATGGAATGATCGAGCTGCCTTTCGCACTTCCGACTGCAGTTGCCGGTATCTCACTGACATCCCTGACATCCGATAAAGGTCTGGTGGGAAGCTTTTTTGCAAATTTCGGTATTAAGATCGCATATACCAGAATCGGTATCACGGTGGCATTGATCTTTGTGGGAATCCCTTTTGTAGTCAGGGCCATTCAGCCGGTTCTGGAGAAGCTGGACGGTTCTTATGAGGAGGCGGCTCGTGTCATGGGTGCAAAGCCATTCACCGTTTTTCGCAGAGTTATTCTTCCGGAGCTTCTGCCGGCAATGCTTTCCGGGGCGGGACTTGCCTTCGGACGCTGCCTGGGAGAATACGGAAGTGTTGTTTTTATCGCAGGAAACAAACCTTACTATACAGAGATCACGCCGCTGATCATTATGTCAAAGCTTCAGGAGTTTGACTATGAAAGCGCAACAGCTATTGCACTGGTTACACTGGCAGTATCATTTCTGATCCTGTTTGGTGTGAATCTGGTGCAGGCAAGAAATACGAAACGTATCAGAGGGAGGGATGCATAATGGATGAAAAAAAGAAGCAGGCTTCCGGGCCGGTGAAATGGATCCTTATCGGGATTTCCGTGATCTTTCTTTTTGTGATGCTGGTACTGCCTCTGGTGGTTGTTGTAACCCAGGCGCTGAGCAAGGGCTGGCAGTGCTATGTGCAGGCGGTGACAGATGAGTACACGCTGAAAGCGCTGAAGCTGACCATTGGGGCGACGGCTGCGGCTGTTGTATGCAACACGATCTTTGGTCTGTGTGCGGCATGGGCAATGACCAGATTTCATTTTCGGGGAAAAAAGCTTCTTACCACTTTGATCGATGTTCCGGTTACAGTATCACCGGTTATCGCAGGTCTTATCTATATCCTGGTTTTTGGAAAGCAGAGTCCTCTTTATTCTGTTCTTGAAAGTGCAGGGATACAGATCGTGTTTGCAGTTCCTGGAATTGTCCTGGCAACGATCTTTGTCACATTTCCATTTGTGTCCAGAGAGATCATACCGGTTCTGGAATCCATAGGGTCCGATGAGGAAGAGGCGGCAGCACTGATGGGAGCAAAAGGCTGGACGATTTTTACCAAGGTGACATTTCAGCATATCAAGTGGGCATTTCTCTATGGTGTTATGCTGTGTACAGCCAGAGCCATGGGAGAGTTTGGAGCTGTGTCCGTACTGTCCGGACATCTCCGTGGAAAAACAAATACACTTCCGCTTCACGTGGAAATTCTTTATAACGAATTCCAGTATGTTCCGGCATTTGCGGTTTCTTCGATCCTGGTGATCCTGGCGGTGATCCTTCTGATCGCAAGAAATGTTCTGGAGCATAAAGGAAAGGGGGAAAAAGGCGATGTACGTTGAGTTAAAAAATATCAATAAAACATATGGGGATTACAAGGCATCTGATAACGTAAGCTTTGGTATCGAAAAGGGGAAGCTGATCGGTCTTCTGGGGCCCAGTGGAAGCGGAAAAACTACGATTCTCCGTATGATCGCCGGTCTGGAGCAGCCGGACAGCGGTGAGATCATCATCGACGGAAGAGTGGTCAATGATGTGCCTGCCAGCGAGCGAGGCATTGGATTTGTGTTCCAGAATTATGCTCTTTTCCGGTATATGACGGTGTATGATAATATTGCATTTGGCCTGAAGGTGCAGAAGGCGGACAAGAAGTATATTAAGCAGAGGGTTATGGAACTGGTAGAACTGATCGGGCTGAAGGGCCTGGAGAAAAGATATCCGAGTCAGCTGTCCGGTGGTCAGAGACAGCGAGTTGCTTTTGCCCGGGCTCTGGCTCCGAATCCGCAGCTTCTCCTTCTGGATGAGCCTTTTGCGGCGATCGATGCAAAGATCCGTACGGAGCTTCGAAGCTGGCTGAAGTATATGATCGAGAAGCTGGGAATCACCAGTATTTTTGTTACTCATGACCAGGATGAGGCTATTGAGGTGGCAGATGAAATTATTATTACCAACCGTGGACGGATCGAGCAGGAGGGAACTCCACTGGAGGTTTATCAGAATCCGGATACTGCGTTTACGGCGGGATTTTTCGGGCAGACTTCTGTGATCGATGATTACCAGGTGTTCAATCACTTCGAGGAAGTTCCGGGAGGCGAAAAAGCCATTGTCCGTCCGGAGTTTGTAAAAGTGACTAAGAAGAACGAGGAACAGAAATATAAAAGCTCCGCAACAGAGGGCGTCGTAGAACGAGTCGCATTCCGCGGCAGCAGCCTGGAACTGAAAGTCCGTGTAGGAAACACCACACTCAGCGCCAGAAGAAGCCTTGACGAAGAACCCGTCCGGGAAGGTGAAGTTGTGGATGTGTTTGTGCAGAGGATTTTTGTAACGAAGGGAAATGAGGCAGTACTGCTGCATAATACAGCTATGGTTGAGGATTGGTTAGTGATATAAAAAAATGCCGCGGGAGCGGCATTTTTTTATGAGCAAGTAGCGTTAGCGGATTGCGAATGTCATATGATGTGGCCGCGGGAGCGGCATTTTTTTATGAGCAAGTAGCGTTAGCGGATTGCGAATATCATATGTTAATGTCGTTAATAAAATTCGGTTGACAAATTAGTATAGAAAGCATAAGATGATAGTAGCTAAGAAATGTGATGAAATTCAAACATTGGCAAAAACGAAAACCCCGGAAGTCTCGCACACTTCCGGGGTTTTCTATGCCGTTATGTAAGGGGGCTTAAGCCTTTCAGGCTGTTACTGCCTGTCATTTCTGTCCAGCCATTTGCGAATATAGTAGCTAACTATATCCGCCGTAACAGAAACAAAAATGTGATGATTAATTCGCACACTGGACTTCACCTCCTTTCTGCTGGAGGGTTGGCAGCATTAATAGTGTACTATAGTTTAGGACAAAATGGGACCGTTGTGAGAAAATTTATTGTTCTTGACATGAAGCAGAATCGGAATTATACTAATTCATGTAAATAACAGGGGAGCTTGTGATGGCAGGCTGAGAGGAAGTCTTCAACTTCGACCCTTATACCTGATTTGGATAATGCCAACGTAGGAACGTATAAGATGAATTTACGGGAGATACTTTGGTGTATCTCCTTTTTTATTGGATGCGGATGTTTTTATCCGATTGAATACGTAAGATCAGGATTTACAGGGAAGGGATCAAGAGCGAATGCTTTTAACCCCGGTATCGACAATTGAATATTGGGAAATTTGAGAGTGAACTGAGTTCATGAAGGGGTGCACCACCGCGGGTGTATTTCTTTGTGGACTCTTTTTTTATTGACGAATAGCTTTTGAAGTTTCCGGAAAGGAGAGATTATGATCACAGTAAATGGTGAAAGCAGAACATTGGAAAAGCCGGTGACAGTAACTGAATATCTGGAAGCATGTAACTATGTTCCGGTGCAGGTTGTAGTAGAGCTGAATGAAGAAATCATTAAGAGAGACACTTACGATACAACAGTACTGAAAGATGGCGATGTTGTGGAGATTCTGCAGTTTATGGGCGGCGGAAGCTGCTGATGTCGCTATAGAGATAAAATCAGGTATATATACCACGGCAGTAACTGACAGATAAGTTACTGAAAAAATGCAGATGAAGAATGATCTGGCAGAAGAAGGCGCTGGTTATAAATCGGTGGAAATATTTTCTGCAAACAGACATAAAGAAAGGTGGACATAAAAAATGACAACAGCAAACACAAATGAAGACAAACTGATCCTGGGAGGCCATGAGTTTACTTCCCGTTTTATCCTTGGTTCCGGAAAATTTTCCCTGGAGCTTGTAAAAGCATGTATTGAAAAAGCAGGAACTCAGATCGTAACACTTGCCCTGCGCCGTGCAAATGAGGGTGGACTTGCGAACATTCTGGACTATATTCCGAAGGATGTTACGCTTCTTCCGAATACGTCCGGCGCCAGAAATGCAGAAGAGGCAGTTCGTATTGCAAGACTTTCCCGCGAGCTTGGCTGCGGAGATTTTGTAAAGATCGAAGTTATCCATGATTCCAAATATCTTCTTCCGGATAACTATGAGACCATCAAGGCAACAGAGATCCTTGCAAAAGAGGGCTTTGTAGTTATGCCATACATGTATCCGGATCTGAATGCAGCCAGAGATCTGGTGAATGCAGGAGCTGCCTGTGTAATGCCACTTGGCTCTCCAATCGGTTCCAACAAAGGAATCTGTACAAAAGAATTCATCCAGATCCTTATCGACGAGATCGACCTTCCGATCATCGTGGACGCAGGAATCGGCCGCCCGTCACAGGCATGTGAGGCTATGGAAATGGGTGCTGCAGCAGTTATGGCAAATACAGCTATTGCAACTGCAGGAGACGTCCGTGTTATGGCGGAAGCCTTTAAGAAAGCTATTGAGGCAGGAAGAAGTGCATATCTTTCCGGTATGGGAAGAACTCTGGAGAGAGGTGCAAGTGCATCCTCACCACTGACCGGATTTCTTCATGAGTAAAATTGATAAATGAATGATTGAACGCAGAACACTAAGCGGGGGACAGGCACTGCCTGTGTAGTGAAACACAGGTATTGTCTGGTTTCAATCGAAATTGAGTTTACAGATATGCAGCAGTGAGGACCAGAGTATTGCTGCAATATATGAGAGGAGCGACATAAGAGTAATGGCAGAAACAGTACAGGCCAGTCAGCAGGACGGCCATTTTAATGAAAGTATCGTAAATGAAGAAATTCTGGAAGATATGAAAAAGAACCGTATCGATCACATGAAGTACCTTCCGGATATGGAACAGCTGGAAGAATCTGATGTAATGGATCAGGTTATTTCCGCAATGAACGCATATGATTATGATAAGTACACAGAAGCGGATGTACGGAGAGCGCTTGCTCATGACAACCGTACACCGGAGGATTTTAAAGCACTGCTTTCACCGGCAGCGCTGCCTCTTCTGGAAGAAATCGCACAGGCTGCACGGATCGAAACAAGGAAACATTTTGGAAACAGTATCTGCATGTTTACACCAATCTACATTGCAAACTACTGTGAGAACTACTGTATTTACTGTGGATTTAACTGCCACAACAAGATCCGCCGCGCACAGCTGAATGCAGATGAGATCGAGAAAGAGATGGCAGCCATTGCAGAAACCGGACTCCAGGAGATCTTGATCCTTACCGGAGAGAGCAAAACGAAATCTAATGTGGAATATATCGGAAAGGCTTGTGAGATCGCCCGGAAATATTTCAAGGTAGTCGGTCTTGAGGTGTATCCGATGAATTCTGATGAGTACGCATATCTTCACAAATGCGGCGCAGATTATGTGACAGTTTTCCAGGAGACTTATAATTCTGATAAATACGAAACTCTGCATCTGGCAGGCCACAAGAGGATTTTCCCATACAGGTTAAATACACAGGAGCGTGCGTTAAAAGGTGGCATGCGAGGTGTTGGTTTTGCGGCACTTCTGGGACTGGATGATTTCCGCAAGGATGCTTTTGCAACGGGATATCACGCATATCTTCTGCAGAGAAAATATCCACATGCAGAGATCGCTTTTTCCTGCCCGAGACTTCGTCCGATCATCAACAACGACAGGATCAACCCGAAGGATGTACACGAACCGCAGCTTTTGCAGGTAGTCTGTGCATATCGTCTGTTTATGCCGTTTGCAAGCATTACTGTATCCACCAGAGAGTGTGAGCGTGTTCGTGACAATCTGGTGAATATCGCAGCAACCAAGATCTCTGCAGGTGTCAGCACCGGAATCGGAAGTCATGTGGATGATATTGAGGATAAAGGTGATGACCAGTTTGAGATTTCCGACGGAAGGTCTGTGGACGAAGTTTTCAATGCCCTGAAAGACCACGGCCTGCAGCCGGTGATGAATGATTATATTTATCTGTGAGATGAAGGCGGCGAAATCGGATCGCACAGACTACCGAGGATAACTTCTGTGGAATATGTGGAAAACCATCCGCCCGAAAGAGCGATTTTTCATAGGGAGTGTGGATAACTGTTTCAGAAGAATGAATGCAGAAAGATTTTTGTCAAACAGAGGACAGTGCTGGAAGAATTTGTCGTCAGAACAAGAGTGATTTTTCAGTCCGGGTCTGATAAAATAAATGTAACAAGGAGGTCGTACGGAGAGTATTAAGATTTACAGAAGATAAAACGTCAGTGTAGAAATTTACAAAAGCATTTTCAAGGCACATCAGATAACGATATTGAACTAAAAAAGAGGTGCCCTATGGCAAATGCAAAACATGAAGATGCTGTTATGAAAATGGGTGTTGACTATTTTCGTGATACGATTCTGAAAAGTCTTGGAATTGATTATGATTTTGTGGAGGTTGGTCCGACTGAGCTGGTAGAGCTTACTATTCATTCAATGTATATGGATTTTACCTTTCTCACAAAACAGGGATTTTATATTCATATAGAATTTCAGACAACAGACAAGGGGGAAGAGGATTTACGAAGATTTCTTGCCTATGATGCGGTATATTCACATAAGACTGGAAAGAATGTTATTACATACGTGATTTATTCCGGAGGAATCCGGTCAGTAAAGGCTGAATTGAATATGGGCTTGTTTACTTATCGTATTCAGCCAGTTTATCTTAAAGAGAAAAATGCAGATGAGGTTTTTGTCAGAATGAAAGAAAAGCAGCTGCATGGAGAAGAACTGACCAAAGAAGATTATGCAATCTTGTCATTAACACCATTAATGTCAGGCTCTATGCAGATGAAGGATAAGATCAGAGAAGCAATCATTCTGGCAAAAAGAAATACAGATCTAACCGCGGAGAAAACAACAGCAATGTTATATACATTGGCAGATAAATTTCTGGATAATGCAGATTTGGACGAAATAAAGGAGGTCGTTGCGATGACGAGAATTGGTCAGATGTTATTAGATGAGGGAATGGAACGTGGAATGGAACGTGGAATAGAACGTGGTATGGAACGTGGATTTCAGTTGACAAAATATCTGATGGATAAAGGTCGCATGGATGACCTGAAGCGTGCTATGGAGGATGAAGACTATCGTAAAAAACTTCTGGAGGAGTTGGATTTACAAAATAATAGCAGATAAGGATACACGCCCCGGAAGGTTCTTCCGGGGCGTGTATAGAGACAAAGAGATTATTTTACAACAATGGATTTTGTCTTTGACCATTTGCCGTAATATTTTTTGAAATTGGCATTTCTGTATGCACGGACTCGAACGTAATATCGTTTTTTGCGTTTTAACCTGGATACAGTAATGCTGGTCTTGGTGTTGCCGGTGAGTGTTTTGGTTACTGTTTTTTTGAAGTTTTTGTATAAACTGTACTGTATCTGATAACCACTGGTGCCGGACGTCTTTTTCCAGGAAGCACGGAAATACTGTTTGCCGGATTTCAGGGTCGGTGTTGATGCGGTTGGTACTTTGACTGGCAGAACGGTTATGGCTTTTGGGGTGGACCACTTGCCATAATATTTTTTTTGATTGACCGTACGGTATACACGGATGCGAACATAATAGGTCTGATCAGCTGGCAGATTTTTGACCGCCAGTGTAGTGGTATTATTGCTTCCTGTAAGTTTGAATGTACTCTGCGAGAAATTTTTGTTTTTACTGTATTGTATCTGGTATCCATTAATGGAGGATGCTTTTTTCCAGGTGGCTTTAAAATATCTGTTGCCCGGAGTCAGAGTTAATCCGGATGGAATAACAGAAGGGGTATCCAGGGAAATGATATTGTCAATATTGGTTGACACATTTATCTCAAAGATATCACTGCCTATGCAGCCAGTCCCAGAGATTCGTAGTATCTCTGGCGCTTG
>NZ_JBQHWA010000017.1:0-77597 GCF_052064225.1 Blautia massiliensis (ex Liu et al. 2021)
CAGTGTTTAAGAACAGGGGCACGTCTTGTGTGGGTGTCCGAAAAACAGGTACTACACTAATTCGCGTGTCCACTGTTATGGGTACATTATATTTGCAATTCCTCCTTTCCTTATTTACAAGTTGATTATAAGACAGGTGTAAAAGGATTGCTTGCCAAATCGAAAGAAGATATAGACAAATGTTGCAAAGGGGAGTATTTCATGCAGTTAAAATATGTTGACACAAAAGAGGAGATCATAGCAATAAATAGGAAGTCAAAACATATTGAACCACATCTTCATAATGCACTGGAGATCGTTTGTGTAACAAGTGGAGCATTAGAACTTGGTGTCGGACAGGAACTATACCATATGGAAAAAGGAGATATAGGCTTTGTATTTCCAGATGTTATTCATCACTATCAGGTACTGACACCCGGTGTAAATAAAGCGACTTATCTGATTGCATCGCCATTTACGATAGTCAAATTTGCAGATATCATGCAATCCATGGCTCCTGAATACCCAATCATTAAAGCGGAAAAGGTTGAACCGGAGGTATATAGGGTTATAAATGCAATTTTAGAGACAGAACAGTCGGATATTACTGTTGCACAGGCATATCTTCAAATTGTGTTGGCACGCTGCATAGGAAAATTAAATTTGGTAGAAAAGAGTAATGTGGGGAGCAACGATCTTATTTACCAGACAGTTTCCTATATATCAGCAAATTTCAAGAAGAAGTTTTCGCTGGAAGAGATGGCAAAAGACCTGGGCGTGAGCAAATATGTTTTATCCAGACTCTTTTCCAAGACATTCCATAGAAACTTTAATCAATATCTTAACGATGCAAGGCTGAACTATGCATGCCATCGTTTGGAAAATACGAGTGATTCTATTACAAATATTTGTCTGGATAGTGGATTTGAAAGTCAGAGAACGTTTAACCGAGTATTTAAAGAAAGATATAAAATATCACCAAGTGATTATCGAAGTACTTGTGTGAAAGAGATGTTGTCATAAAAGGTTCTGTTGATCGAAATATTTACTTTGATTTTACAGTGCTATGTATTTGATTTCATGTGTGGATGATATAATATAAAAATATTTGTAGAAAAAAGAGTTTTATTCTATTATGAAAAGAGTAAGGTGTATTCTAAAGAAACAAGAAAGGCAGGGCGCACATGAACATGAGAAAATCCATAATCGATTTTAATGAAAAAAAAGGATTCATCTGTGATATGGATGGTGTGATCTATCATGGCAATCAGATATTGCCAGGTGTTCCAGAATTCATCCAGTGGTTGCATGATGAAAAGAAAGAATATTTGTTTTTGACAAATAATAGTGGATATACACCACGAGAATTAAATCAGAAACTGGCTAGGATGGGACTTGATGTGCCAGAAGAACATTTTTATACCAGTGCATTGGCAACAGCCGCATTTTTAAAAGAACAGGCGGCAGGCTGTTCGGCATTCGTGATAGGAGAAGCCGGCCTGTTAAATGCACTTTATGATGTAGGTATCACAATGAATGATGTAAATCCGGATTATGTTGTTGTGGGAGAGGGACGCTCCTATTCATTGGATACATTAACAAAAGCAACGAATTTAGTTCTGAAAGGTGCAAAGCTGATCGGAGCAAACTCAGATGTTTCCGGACCGATTGAGAACGGCATCGCTCCTGCCTGTCGTGCATTGATTGCACCTATAGAAATGGCAACAGGTACACAGGCATATTTCTGTGGGAAACCGAATCCACTGATGATGAGAACAGGATTGAATATGCTTGGATGTCATTCAGCAGAAGCTGTAATGGTTGGGGATCGTATGGATACAGATGTGATTTCAGGAATGGAAAGTGGTATGTCTACTGTATTGGTTCTCTCTGGATGTTCAACGAAGGATACACTCAAAACTTATGCTTATCTTCCGACAATGGTATTGAATGGAGTGGGAGATATCGCCAGTATGGCAAAAGCAAAAGAGGAATAGTGTGATTAGGCAAATACCAGGAGGTAAAGTATATGATGAAACTTGATAATTTTGTAGGAATGATGACAGGACATTTTGATAATAAGGATCAATTTAATAAGATGCAGGCAGAAGGGAAAACATATCCATATGCGGAACATGTAAATACAATCTGTAATGACAAAATAAATAACCTTCCTGAAGATTTCAAAGGAAAATTTGTTGTTGAAGAGAGTTATTATGAAATTAATGGAAAACGTCATGCATCTCCACATCTTTTCCTTATCACGGAAATAGGGACGGAATCTGGGAGGGAGGCAGCACAAGCCAGTTCTCTCCGGTAATGACATTCAAACTTTGGGAAAAGTTTTCCAACAATTTTCTGGAAGTATCGGAAAGCATGGAAGTTAATGGAAAGAGAACTTTTGGATATGATGAACCAATAATTTATAAGCGTGTATAATCAAAGGTCTGCATATTGGGATGAACTTCAGTTTGTAGAGGACTCGATGAATTTGCGTAATATTGGGCGTTACATGAATGTTAATTTAAGAAAATAATATGGTAAGCAAAAGCGGGATAACTTTTCAAATATAAAAATAAGCGATATTATAAAAATTCTTTTTCAATTAAAAATAAGAAATAATTATCTGCCGTACGACGGCAAAAGAAAAAAGCCGTCGTACAGCAGTCATTTGACACGCCCGTATAAAACGGCGGCTTTGACTTTTCAAAGTCGCTGTTTCTTTGCGTTTACGCAAACTTATCATATTGAGTGAAGTATCGAAAGTGATTGAAATAGACTTAATCCTGGAGGAATATTTCAACGCAGCATGATAAAAAATAGAATAGTAGTGATAGAAAAAAGTACAAATAAGAATCGAACATTTGTACCTTTTTTCTTGCGTTAATCTATATACTTTCAAAAATTTATTTGATATAATAGGGACTGTTACAAGAACAAACAGTAAAAATATGACAGGACCGGAGGTTAGTATTTTCAGGTATTTCCGAGTGCTGTTTTATCCGCAAATATTAGTTTTGTGACTTTTATTCGTAACGAGGTGAGAAACACATCTATTCACTATAAAAATGAGCTTTTCGTTACGAATCTAGATACGAATTTTTGGCTGATAATGATCATAGTAAAAGTCACAAATGGAGGGATTTACCATGAATGAGTTCAAATTAAAAGCCCCATACAAGCCAACCGGCGATCAGCCCCAGGCCATCGAGAAATTGGTCGAGGGATTTAAAGAAGGCAACCAGTTCGAGACTTTGCTTGGTGTTACTGGCTCCGGTAAGACTTTCACAATGGCGAATGTCATTGCCCAGTTAAATAAACCAACTCTGGTACTTGCCCACAATAAAACACTGGCGGCCCAGCTTTACGGCGAGATGAAAGAATTTTTTCCTGAGAACGCAGTGGAATATTTTGTGTCCTACTACGACTACTACCAGCCGGAGGCTTACGTTCCTTCCACAGACACCTACATCGCCAAGGATGCATCCACCAACGACGAGATCGATAAACTCCGCCTTTCTGCCACAGCGGCCTTATGTGAGCGGAAAGACGTGATCGTAGTTTCATCGGTATCCTGTATTTATGGCCTGGGTGCGCCGCAGGAATTTTTTGATATGATGATCTCACTTCGGCCGGGGATGGAAAAGGATCGTGACGAGGTTATCAAACAGCTGATCGATATCCAGTATACAAGAAATGAGATGGATTTCCACCGAGGAACATTCCGGGTGCGTGGCGATGTGCTGGAGATCTTTCCGGCTAACTCTACAGACCGGGCGGTGCGTGTGGAATTTTTTGGAGATGAGATCGAGCGGATCACAGATATCGATGTGCTTACCGGCGAAATCAAAAGTGTGGAAAGCCATGCGGCCATTTTCCCGGCGTCCCATTATGTTGTGCCTCAGGAGCAGATCCGCCGTGCTGCGGATGCCATTCTGGAAGAGATGAAACAGCAGGTGGAATATTTCAAAAGTGAGGACAAACTGATCGAAGCCCAGCGGATTGCCGAGCGTACCAACTTTGATGTGGAGATGATGAAGGAAACCGGATTCTGTTCCGGAATTGAGAACTATTCCAGACATCTTACCGGGCTTGCACCAGGGCAGCCACCGTATACCCTGATGGATTACTTTGGAGATGATTTTTTACTTATTATAGATGAGTCCCATAAGACAGTGCCCCAGGTTGGCGGTATGTATGCAGGAGACCAGAGCCGTAAACAGACTCTGGTGGATTATGGATTCCGCCTTCCTTCCGCCAAGGACAACCGCCCGTTAAGTTTCGATGAATTTGAGACCAAACTGGACCAGGTAATGTTTGTATCTGCAACACCGGGAGAATATGAGTTTGACCATGAACTCCTCCGGGCAGAACAGATCATCCGCCCTACAGGACTTCTTGATCCGAAGGTAGAGGTACGTCCAATCGAAGGACAGATTGATGACCTTGTGGCAGAAGTAAATAAAGAGATCGAGAAGAAAAACAAGGTTCTGATCACGACCCTGACCAAGCGCATGGCAGAAGATCTTACTGATTATATGAAAGATCTGGGGATCCGGGTCCGGTATCTCCATTCTGATATCGATACTCTGGAACGAGCAGAGATCATCCGTGATATGCGTCTGGATGTATTTGATGTGCTGGTGGGAATCAACCTTCTGCGAGAAGGACTGGATATTCCGGAGATCACGCTGGTAGCGATCCTGGATGCAGATAAGGAAGGCTTCCTTCGTTCGGAAACATCCCTGGTACAGACTATCGGCCGTGCTGCCCGGAACAGCGAAGGCCATGTGATCATGTATGCAGATAATATGACAGAATCCATGGAAAAAGCAATCTCGGAGACAGAAAGAAGGAGAGCGATACAGGAGGCTTACAACAGGGAGCATGGCATCACTCCGACCACGATCAAGAAGGCGGTCCGTGATCTGATTGCTGTTTCGAAGAAGGTGGCAGAGACAGAAGTGAAGCTTAAAAAGGATCCGGAATCCATGAGCCGAAAAGAACTGACGAAGGTGATCGCTCAGGTAGAGAAGCAGATGCGTGCTGCGGCAGCAGACCTGAATTTCGAGCAGGCTGCTGAGCTGAGAGACAAGATGCTCGAATTAAAAAAGAATCTGGAAGAATTAACGGAATAGGCTGCGAAGCAGCTGACAGTACAACACCCCTGGCTGTTACAGCCAGGGGTGTTGCCGGGTATGCTCGATCTGTTTTTAGGAAAAGCTTATTTTGTAGTTGAAAAGCCCAGGGAGCGCAGGGTGATGCCGGAGCCCTTGAGAAGATCAGTCCAATATGGAACAGCCATATCCAGAGTGTCGTTGGCAAGCTCGGAAGCATCTTTTTGTGTCAGGATTTCATAAGGATCTGTAAGCTTCTGGAAGTGGAAGGATAAATTAGAGGATTCATTCCTGATGGCGGAAAGCGGAGCGGAGCTGCTCATAGTGGCGATCAGTGTACCGGATTCATCATCAGGAAGTATGCTCATGTAAAAATAAAAGTTTAAGGAAGCCGCAGTAGAATTCATCGGGAAAGTCAAAGTAATATCACTTTTTAAATCATCATGGCTGGAAAACCGGAAATAGAATTTAAAACTGTTGTTTTTTGGAATGTATGTGATACTTCGATATTCATCTACGGAAACCTGCATAGAAGAAGATGACGAACCCAAACCGCCTAAATCCATATCGATTTTTTTGATTCATCGTGTGTGTTAAGCTCAATTTTTACGCTTCCATCACTGGCCTTTTTGCCTTTGTTCAGGATGTGGTTTTTTAATTTTATGCCGGGCTTCGGAGCTGCGGTAGGGGTTGGTTTTGCCGGAGTAGCTTTTTTCTGGATTTTAACCTTGCAGACAAAGCGGATCCCGTTTACCTGAGCAGTAATTGTAGCATTTCCTGCAGATTTTGCAAAAAGCTTGCCTGCTTTGTTTACAGTGACGATTTTGGAATTGCTGCTCTTCCAGGTGATTTTCTGCCCTTTTTTGAGACCGGTGATCTTCAGTGTTCTGCTCTGCCCCTTGATCATGGTAAGCTTGGAAGAACTGATCCTGGGAGCGGCTTCTGTAACACAGACTGTGCCAGGCAGAATTGCCGATTCTGCCGGAAGAATGGCCAGTACAAAGACTGTTATCAGAGATATCAGGATTTTTTTCCATTTTTTCATAGCGATCCCTCCTTCGAAAAAATAGGATGGTTCTCTTTATTGATTGATTATAAGTAAAATTCCGGAGAAGGGCATTGGCATTTATGCCAGTAACTTTGTTATAAAGAAGAGAAGAAGTTATATATGCTGTTCCCGATAGGCGGAAGGTGTGATCCCCATTTTCTTTTTGAAGCTGGTGCTGAAATAATATTGATTGGCATAACCACATTTCAGGCTGATCTCCTTCAGACTCATAGTAGTCGTAGTCAGGTAACGGGCGGCTGCGGAAATTCGCTGAGATGTGATAAAGTCACTGAGACTGATTCCCTGATTTTTTTTGAAAAGAGCACTTAAATAAGCAGGGCTTACATTGGCAGAGGCAGCAATATCATTGAGGCAGAGCGTATTGTCAGTGTAGTGTTCGTTGATATAGGAAATCACCAGTTCACAGAGCTTCTGGTGATAATCATTCATGGAGGAATCAAGCTTCCGGCATAAAAGATGGCACAGATCCTTCAGCCATTGACATAGCTCTTCCGTATTATGAAACTCATTTATGTGGTTGTAAACATACAAAATTTTAGCTTCAAGGTCATGCGTATCCAGATTTAATTCATAGAAAAATTTCAGGATCCGGCCAAGAAGAGAATAAATCTGTATGAAAGCGAAATTCTTTGTGCGAAATTTCTGAGTGAGCCAGTCGGAAAAATTCTGAAACCAGAGATCTATGGCAGCGGTATCCTTTTTGCAGAGAAGCCGGATCAGTTCCTCCTCCTTTGTATCTGAAAAATCTGCAACAGACAGATCGGAACCCAGAGCCTCTCTTCCGTCAAAGATATTCTGATGCGGGAAAAAGAATCTGTATTCCAGTGCATGTACGGCGCTTTTATAAGAATGGTTCAGATTCCAGAAATCCTGGACAATTGTTCCAATGCCTGCGTTGAGAGAAAGTCCCAGTGGCTGGCAGGCATCTGCGATTGAGGAAATAAGTCCGCTGGTAAGCTGGCGGAAGCTGTTGGACTGACAGCCGCTGTGTCCCAGAATGCACAGATAGCCATCCATATCCGGGAGAAGATACACAAAATCAAGAGAAGCGGTTTCCTCAGTTATCAGATCCTGAAGGTTGAAAAGCTCCATCTGAAACTTTTCAATCCCGTAAACAGCTTTTAGATCCGGAGCATTTTCAAGCTCCAGAATAACAACTGCATAAAAATCATAATTCAGCTCCAGGTTCAGATACTTAAGATAAGGCTTCAGTCGGTAGGCTGCTTCAGAAGACGGAAGGTGTGTGATCTCGCGGAAAAATTTTTCCGTAAGAAGAGGCCTGCTTTGTTTCAGAAGCTGGAGATTTTTCTGTTCCTTTTCCATCAGTGCAAAAGCGTTTTTTACCTTCTGGATAAGATAGGCATAGTCCAGAGGCTTTTCGATATAATCCAGAGCACCGAGGAGCAGAGCGCGTCTTGCATATTCAAATTTATCACAGGCACTGATCAGGATGATCTTTACCATAGGATTGATCTCAAGAGCTTGACGGCTCATGGAAATGCCGTCAAGATCAGGCATTTCAATGTCAGAAATGATCAGATCTGCCGGTTCTTTTTTCATGGCTTCGATAGCAGAGGTTCCATTGTAGCAGACATGGATGATCTCTGCATTCAGCGTTTCCCAGTCTATGTTTTTTTCGATACCTTCTGCAGATAAGTAATTATCATCTACGATCATTATTTTTTTCATCGATATCTTCCTCCATCTGTTCGAATTCAATGGTGACGTATGTGCCGTTTCCGGGGTTGCTGCGGATCCTTACGGAACCGTTTCCGTATAATGGGTTGGAAATACGGGAACTTACGTTGGAAATTCCAAAATGCTTCTCATAATCAATAACATTATGCTCAATAGCATGGCGCAGCTGTGCAAGGGTTTCAGAGTCCATGCCGGCACCGTTGTCCTCAATGGAGATCACAACCGTATCATCGCCATAAAGAACATGGATCGAAATGAAAACAGCTGGTGTGCCCGAAGAAATCCCGTGCAGAATGGAATTTTCGAGAAATGGCTGAAGTGTAAACTTGCAGATCAGGAAATTTTCGATTCCATCTTCTGCTTCGATCTCCCAGTCCAGATTATCTTTATGACAGAGCTTTTCCATTTCCAGATAAAGCCGGGCAATTTCCAATTCATCTTTAATAGGAATAAGTTCCTTTGATTTACGCAGGGTAAGACGGTAAAAGGCAGTCAGATTTGCAATCATCTGATCAGCAATGTCAAGCTTTCCAAGGGACTGGCAGGTACGGATCGATCCCAGGATATTGTAAAGAAAATGCGGATTGATCTGTGACTGGAGCAGCTGGTATTTCAGACGTTCTTCGTTTACGGAAAGATTTACAATGGACTTCAGGTTTCCGGCTATTGTGTGCTGCATATCTTCAAAGGTGATGCCCAGTCTGTCAATCTCATCATACCTGGAAGGATCATCCGGGTGGGGAACAGTAACGATAGACAGATGTTCCGGGTCATGTCCCAGCTGAAAGGCTTCCATTGCATAGGAAAGTGCAGTAATCTTCCGGGTAAGATTTTCGGAAAACAGGATAACGATGATAACAGTAAGGGGCAAAAAAATAAGGACAGTGATCAGTAAGGCACGGATCAGGATGTGCGTGTTGCCCTGAATATAGCTTTCCGGGATTTCGGTAACATGGAGCCAGCCATTGCTTAAGGTGCAGCAGTTATAATATTTGTCGCCGCTGTGAAAAGAAGAATCTGCATTTCCTTTGAGTTTCTGAAACTGTGCTTTGGAAATTCCGGATAAATTCAGTGAGGATGTATTTTTTGCTGCAATCTCTCCGTGATCTGTGAGAATGTAGCTGTATATGCGGGAATCCAAAGCAGCAGGCTGCAGATAAGTGGTAAGCTCTGAGGTGTCCAGAGCAATGCCGTAGGCGTATTCCAGAATACCGGTGGCCTGATTTTTCAGTGCCCGGACGCAGAGGATCACATCGGCAGATGATTTTTTTGTGGACAGTATTTTAGGCAGAGGCATATTGGAAACCGGTATCCAGACAGAGGAAAAGCCTGAACCGGAAACAATATTTTTATCCAGACCATATGCAGAAAGCTCATCTGTGGAAAAGAAGTACAGGCCTTCTTTTGAACCGAGCTGATCGGGCTGCAGAAAAACATATATATGGAAGAAATCGAATGTGGATTTATACAGCGAAATATTATTTTTCACAGCGGTGAATTTTTTCAGTGCATCTACATTATTAGAGGAAGGCTGATTTAGGGAGTACATTTGAAACTGTATGGTATCTGCTACATTTTCAACCTGACCGAGGCGGTCGTTCAGCTGAGAGACCAGCTGCTTGTCAGTCATTACGGCAGAATCGATGATACGATCTCTGGCAATGTTATAGGAAATGTGATAGCTGATGAAGATCAGGGAAATCAGAGGTACCATAGTTGCAATCAGAAATGCGAGCAGGAGCTTATAGCGAAATGAGGAAAAACTGGGTGGGATACATTTGTGGAATTTCATAGTACATATTCTCTTTTATGTCAAAAACAAATTAATGAAACCGAATTCAGCTGTGAAAAAAAGCCGTTACAAATATAGATTATATAAAAGGATTATAAAAAATTAACAACAAAAATACAAGAGAACGAAAAATAATATAAAGAAATCATAAAATATTGTATTTAGAATAAGGGGGCTCTCTGGTATCCTTAAACCATCAAAAACAGGTGTGGACAAACACGAAAATGTCCAGAAAGGAAGAAAGATATGAAGAAAAAAGTAATGAGTGCAGTTTTGGCAGCAGCGATGGTTGTGGGTATGGCAGGTAACGTGGTTACTGTTTCCGCAGAGGAGAAATATGATCTTACCTTATACAGCATCAACACCACAGACCCGGATTTTGAGGACTGGCTTGCAAATGTGGAAGATGCCACGGGCCTGAACATTAATGTAATTGCGGCACCTACAGATTCAGATACACGTCAGCAGAAGATCACCACAATGCTTTCCACAGGAGATGCTTCCGTGGATGTCATTGAGATCAACGATGAGATGAGTGCGGCATTTAAAAATTCCGGATGGCTGGAAGGACTGAATGATACAGTAATGACAGATGATATCGCTGATCAGTTTGCCCAGGGATATGTAAAGGATATGATCACAGATAAGGACGGAAACATCATCGGTGTTCCAGGCTATACAGGATATCTTGCATTCTGGGTAAATCAGGAGATCATGGATGAGGTCGGAATCAAATCCATTGATACAAAAGAGGATTTCATGAAGTATATGAAGGCTGTTTCCAAGGACGGAAGATTCGGCTACGGCGGTTCCTGGGAGAAAACTTATGCATTTAACGAGCTTGCACAGTTTGTAAACATGTTCGGCGGCGATTATTTTGACTGGACCAAAGAGGAAAACAAGGAAGCAGTTCAGTTCCTCCACGATCTGGTTGCTGATAAAGAAACATCCATTGAGCAGATCGCTGATAAATATGAGCAGATGAATCCGAAGATCAATGACGGAAAATACGGATGCTGGTTCATGTGGGGCCTTGGAACAGATTATGCAAAGGCAGATATGCTTGGCGCAGATAAGATCCACATGGAAATGGTACCGGATTTCAGCGGTAAGGGAGAGCGTGCGATCTTTACAGATTCCTGGAGCTATGTTCTCAACAAAGCATCCAAGAATAAAGATGCAGCTGTGAAATTCCTCCAGTATATGGCTGATGAAGGCGGAATGGAAGCTTCCTATAAAGCATTTGACAGATATCCTGCAAGAAAGGATGTTGCAGAGAAGGTAGTTCCGGATTCTGACCCGGCAAAAGAAATGTACAGCAGATATGCAAATGAATGCAATGTACAGGGACGTCCGATGGTGGCACAGACAATGGAATTTATCAGCGATATGGGAACAATCTTCCAGTCCTGTATGAAAGACGAGATCACAGTTGATGAGTTCTGCAAGAAGGCTCAGGATGTGGTAGATATGTATAAGTAAAAGATATAAAAAAACAGCAATGTAAAGCAGAGGTAAAAGTCTGCTTTACATTGCTTGATGAACAGGGAGGAAAGTTCCATGACAATAAGTAAAAAAACTATGAAGTGGATACCATGGCTTTTGATCCTGCCGGTTGTACTGATTCGAGGTTTTACAACATTATATCCCATTCTGATGACTGTGAAAAACAGCTTCTTTAATATCAGTATCCTTGCAGGTATCAATGAATTTATAGGCTTCAAGAATTACCTGAAGGTATTTTCTGATCCTAAAGTGCTCACATCGATCAGCTTTACGGCAATATTTGTGGTTGCTTCCATGATCCTGCATGTGATCCTCGGAGTTATCCTGGCACTGATCCTGAATATGAAATTCAAAGGCCGCCGTTTTCTGAGGACCATCGTGCTGATCCCGTGGGCTATGCCTGCAGTAGTAGCCGGTATGGCTGCAAAATGGGCATTTAACAATGATTATGGTCTGATCAATGATTTTATCCGCTGGTTTGTACCGGGTTACCAGAACAGCTGGCTGATCAATACAGGTACTGCAAGAGCAGCGGTAATTGCAATGGACCTGTGGAAGGACCTTCCGTTCTTTGCAATCCTTGTACTTTCCGGACTTCAGTTTATTTCCGGCGATATCTATGAGGCAGCAAAGGTAGACGGTGCAAACGGGATCCAGAGCTTTTTCCGGATCACACTTCCGCTGATCGCAAAAAATGTCCTGACTTTATGTATTCCGTTCACACTCTGGAGACTGACAACCTTCGATCTGGTTTATTCCATGACATCTGGAGGCCCTGGAGAGGATACTGCGCTGATCGCATACAGAATCACAACAGAAGCATTTACAAATCTAAACGTAGGATATGCTTCGGCGCTGGCTATGCTGCTGTTTGTTGTAATGGCGATCTTCAGCTGGCTGAATATACGTGTTATGAATAAGTTTGACAGTTAGGGGGAATTATCGTGAAGAATACAGGAAAATATAATGTTTATCATGGAGTGGTAGCCGTTGGAAGATGGGTTCTGTTTGCAGTCGTGGCTTTTCTGATCCTGTTCCCGGTTTACTGGATCTTTATTTCTTCGATCACACCGGCAGGAGAACTGTTTAAAACACCGATCGATTATCTTCCGGATCATCCCACACTGGAAAGCTATAAATTTCTGATACAGAATGTAGGACTGCTTTCAAAGATCGGAAATACAGTTCTGATCGTAGGCCTTACACTTGTGATCAGTACCGTGCTGTGTGCAATGGCTGCCTATGGATTCTCAAGATTTAACTCAAAGGGAGTTTCTGTTGCATTTGCATTTGTGCTGGCTACCATGCTGATCCCTGAGGTTGTTACAGCCCGCCCGCTGTATGAGTTTATGCAGAAGGTAAAGCTGTATGATACATATCCGGGACTTATCCTTCTTTATATCAGTACCGTTATACCGTTTACGGTTCTGATCCTCAGAAACTTTGTCGGTGAGATCCCGATCTCACTGGAGGAGGCAGCTGCTATTGACGGCGCATCTTTTTCACAGAGACTGTTTACGATCGTTCTGCCGCTGATGAAGCCGGCGATCGCTACGGTTTGCATCATCAACTTTATTACCTGTCTGAATAACTTTTTCACACCGTTGTTTTATTCAAATGGTATTCAGGTACTTTCCGTTTCCATTGTACAGCTTCCGTTACGTGACAACATGTATGGAGTTCCGTGGGATCTTGTCAGCGCCATGGGATGGATCATCCTTCTTCCGATCATTATCTTTGTAGCTGTTTTTGAGAAACAGATCATGGATGGTATCATGGCAGGTGGAGTAAAAGCGTAAATATTTTTAATTTCCAAAAGAGAGGAGAAAACAGATATGTATCAGGCATTTACAGGCGGACTGGGAGGAATCGCACTTGCAAAGCATGGAAAAAGCCGTGCGATCAACGCGGAAAATCCTCATGGAGAAAAAGGCAGAGGCGGTATGGCTGCAAGTCATCTGGGACCATCCAGAAAAGGAAGCCCGTGTCTTAAGGATATTGAGCCGGGAGCTGTGGTAACTCTGGCAGAAATGGAAGGACCGGGACAGATCAATCATATCTGGATCACCGTTGATAACAAGACTACAGAGGCAGATTGCTTTGTACTGAGAGATCTTGTGATCCGTATGTACTGGGATGACGAGGAAACTCCTTCCGTGGAAAGTCCTCTGGGTGATTTCTTCTGCTGCGGATTCGGAAGAGAATGTTTTGTAAATTCTGTTCCGGTGGCTGTTGTTCCAAACAGGGGCTTTAACTGCTATTTCCCGATGCCGTTTAAGAAGAAAGCAAAGATCACACTGGAAAATCAGCATGCAAATAAAATCCCGGCTTTCTTTTATCAGGTAGATTACTGTCTCTATGATGAGCTTCCGGACGATATTGCTTATTTCCATGCGCAGTGGAGAAGGGAACGGTTGACAGAAAAAACAAAAGATTATACAATTTTGGATGGAGTAAAAGGAAAAGGCCATTATATAGGAACCTACATGGCACTTACCACACTGGAACGTTACTGGTGGGGCGAGGGAGAAATGAAGTTCTATATTGACGGAGATGAGGAGTATCCGACCATCTGCGGAACAGGAACGGAAGATTACTTTGGAGGTTCCTGGAGCTTTGCCAAACAGGTGGATGGAAAAACCGTGGAACAGAATTATAACACACCATATCTGGGATATCCGTATTATTCTGCCCATGACGAACTGATCCACAATTTTTATCATAATGATGACTGCCCGCCAATGCGAGGCTTTTACAGATGGCATTTACAGGATCCGATCTGCTTTGAAGAGGATCTTCGCGTTACGATTCAGCAGATAGGCGTCGGATACCGTGGCCTGTTTGAACGACAGGATGATGTGGCAAGTGTAGCGTACTGGTATCAGACACTTCCTCATGCACCGTTCCAGCCGTTGATGTCAAAAGAGGATAGATGGCCCAGATAAAAAGGGTGGTAGAGATTGAAAAAACAGGTATTTTGCGGGGTATTTGCCCTGGCTCTGGCAGTGACAGGATGTGGAGTCCAGAAGAAGGAGGCTGCATCTGATATTGTGCCGGAGAACAGACAGGAACTGACGATTCTTCATATGGATGCAGGCACAGAGGGCTTTGATTCTTTTATCAGTCAGGCGGAAAAGGATCTTGGAATAGAGATCCATATCGAAAAATGTCCGGCTAATGCGGACAACCGCCAGGCCAAAATAGCAACTCTTCTGACATCAGGAGATGATTCTGTTGATCTGATCACAGTAAATGATGAGATGATATCCGAATTTAAGCATAAGGGATTTCTTCTTCCGCTGGAAGATACGGTTATGACAGAGGAGACAGCGGCGAATTTTCCACAGGAATACCTGAAAGAAATATGCATGTCAGACGGACATATTTTTTCGGTACCGTTCAAAATGGATATCATGGCATTCTGGGTGAATCAGGAATTGCTGGATCAGGCTGGTCTGGACAGACTCTCCTGTCTCAGTGATCTTGAGATCCTTCAGAAAAAGCTTCAGAATACGGGAAAATATGCATACGGGGATGCATGGGAGATTTCTTACATATATAATAGTATCAGCGAGTATGTCGATTTTTTCGGAGGAGATTATACAGACTGGACGGATCCGAAAACAAGAGAAGCGGCAGAATATATGAGGCGAATGCTGGATACAGGGATGATATCAGAGGAGAATCTGATCGACCAGCATGACCAGCTGAATGAAAAATTTATAAACGGCCAGTATGGATGTATGTTCATGTATACCGGTGCGTTGAGTACCTTTCAGAATGCAGGCGTGTATAGAAAAGATAAGATCCATATGGCACCATTTCCGGAATTTGACGAGAAGGTGACCAATATCGCAACCTGGCAGTATGTACTGAATAAAAATTATGATCATAAAGAAGCAGCTCTGAAGTTCCTTCAGTATGTGTCCGGATATGAGGCCAGTAAAAATTACGGACAGCTGACAAAAATGTGTCCGGCAAGACTGGATGTGATCGAGGATAAGAATTTTGATCTGGATGGCATTGAAATGATCCGGCAATATCTGAAAGATTATAAGCTGAAGGCAAGACCACTGTGTGCCGATTCCATAGAAGCTGTTTCGGCTATGGGTACGGAATTTCAGAAATATGTGCTGGGACAGAAAACAGAAGCGGAATTTTTTACCGGAGCACAGAACTGTATAGACCAGTATTACAAAAAAGCATCGTACTGATGCTTTTTTTGTTGCGAAAAAATAAGAACTTTTTTTCAAAACATATTGACAAATAATTTACATGGTGATATCTTAAAGACTGTGGATGTTAGCACTCCACTAAAATGAGTGCTAACAGATATAAAAAAAGAATCAACATCCGTCAGGAAGAATAAAAAGGAAAGGAGATGGCTTCATGGAAGAGGTGTTGAATGAGCGCAAGCAAAAAATCTTAAAAGCAATCATCAAGACCTATATGGAAACCGGAGAACCGGTTGGTTCCAGGACCATTTCCAAGTATGCGGATCTCAATGTCAGTTCCGCAACGATCCGAAATGAAATGTCAGACCTGACAGATATGGGCTATATCGTCCAGCCTCATACCTCAGCAGGAAGGATTCCTTCAGATAAAGGCTACAGACTTTACGTCAATGAGCTGATGAAGGAGAAGGAAGCAGAGGTTGCAGAGCTGCGAGATCTGATCATTGAGAAGACAGATAAGATGGATAAGGTGCTTAAGAAGGTTGCGAAGGTTCTTGCTTCCAATACCAACTATGCTACCATGGTTTCCGTTCCGCAGTACAGCGGCAACAAGATCAAGTTCATCCAGCTGTCGAGAATGAGCGAGCTTCAGCTTGTGGCAGTGGTTGTCAGTGACAACAACACAGTTCGGAACCAGATCATCAATCTGGATGAGGAAATGGACGACCAGACGATCCTGAAACTGAATCTTCTTCTTAACACCAATCTCAATGGGATCCCGATCCAGGATATCAACCTTGGGATGATCGCCAGACTGAAGGAACAGGCAGGCAGCCACAGCGGTGTGGTGGCAACGGTTCTGGATGCAGTGGCAGCCACCATTCATGTGGAAGAGGAAGATATGGAGATCTATACTTCAGGTGCAACTAACATCTTCAAGTATCCGGAGCTTGCCGATAAAGAGAAGGCAACGGAGCTGATCTCCGCATTTGAGGAGAAGCATGAACTTGCCGATCTTGTAAAAGAACAGATGTCAGATGGAGAGAATACAGGAATCCAGGTTTACATCGGTGATGAGATGCCGATCCAGACCATGAAGGACTGCAGCATTGTAACTGCCAGATATGAACTGGGAGACGGAATGTACGGAACCATCGGGATCATCGGTCCCAAACGAATGGATTATGAGAATGTAGTGGACAGTCTGAAGGAACTGAAGAATCATCTGGATGACGTTTTGAAAAAGAAGAAAACTTAGAAAGGCGGTAGAAAAAAAGTGTCGGAGGAAACAAAGAAAACATCCGAAGAGCAGGAAGCGGAGAAGGAAATCCCCGTAACTGACGGAGATCAGGAAGAAGAAAACCTGACACCGGAGGGAGAAGATCTGCCGGAGGAAGAAAACAATACTCCAGGCGAAGAAGCTGCCTCAGAGGATAAAAAAGAAGAAAAATCAAAAACTTCCTTCTTCGGAAAGAAGAAAAAAGATAAATCTGAGCAGAAGGTGGAGGAACTTACCGATCGCCTGAAGCGTACCATGGCTGAATTTGATAATTTCCGTAAAAGAACGGAAAAAGAAAAATCCAGCATGTACATCATCGGAGCAAAAGAGATCGTTGAAAAGATCCTGCCGGTTGTGGATAACTTCGAAAGAGGTCTTGCACAGGCACAGGAAGGTGATGCTTTTGCAGATGGAATGAAAATGATCTACAAGCAGCTTACCACAACACTGGATGAGCTTGGTGTGAAGCCGATCGAAGCAGTGGGAAAGGAATTCAACCCGGATTTCCATAATGCAGTGATGCATGTGGAGGATGAAGAGGTTGGAGAGAACATCGTGGTGGAAGAATTCCAGAAGGGTTACACCTACAAGGATTTCGTAGTACGCCACAGTATGGTAAAGGTTGCGAACTAACTGACAACAAACTTTATTTTAACAGATACAGACTAAAACAGGAGGAAAAAATCATGGGAAAGATTATTGGTATTGACTTAGGTACAACAAACAGCTGTGTAGCCGTAATGGAAGGTGGACAGCCGACAGTTATCGCAAATACAGAAGGCGCAAGAACAACACCATCCGTTGTAGCATTCACAAAAACAGGAGAGCGTCTGGTAGGTGAGCCTGCAAAACGTCAGGCAGTTACAAATGCAGACAGGACGATCTCTTCTATCAAAAGAGAGATGGGTACCGATTACCGTGTAACCATCGATGACAAGAAATATTCTCCACAGGAGATCTCCGCAATGATCCTTCAGAAACTGAAAAAGGATGCAGAGGCATATCTTGGTGAGAAAGTAACAGAGGCAGTTATCACAGTTCCGGCTTACTTCAACGATGCTCAGCGTCAGGCAACCAAAGATGCAGGTAAGATCGCAGGTCTTGATGTAAAACGTATCATCAACGAGCCTACAGCAGCAGCTCTTGCATATGGTCTTGACAATGAGAAAGAGCAGAAGATCATGGTATACGACCTTGGCGGCGGTACATTCGATGTATCCGTGATCGAGATCGGTGATGGCGTTATCGAGGTTCTTTCCACAGCTGGTAATAACCGTCTTGGTGGAGATGACTTTGATAAGAAAGTTACAGATTACATGCTTGCTGAGTTCAAGAGAACAGAGGGCGTAGACTTAAGCAACGACAAGATGGCTCTTCAGAGACTGAAAGAGGCAGCTGAGAAGGCTAAGAAAGAGCTTTCTTCCGCAACAACAACAAACATCAACCTTCCGTTTATCACAGCTACAGCTGAGGGACCGAAGCATTTTGATATGAACCTTACAAGAGCTAAATTTGATGAGCTGACACATGACCTTGTAGAGATGACTGCAGAGCCGGTTCGCCGTGCACTGTCTGATGCAGGTATCACAGCTTCTGAGCTTGGCCAGGTACTTCTGGTTGGTGGTTCTTCCCGTATCCCGGCTGTACAGGATAAGGTAAGACAGTTAACTGGCAAAGAGCCAAGCAAGAACCTGAACCCGGATGAGTGTGTTGCACTTGGTGCTTCCGTACAGGGTGGTAAACTTGCAGGTGATGCAGGTGCCGGTGATATCCTTCTTCTGGATGTTACTCCACTGTCACTGTCCATCGAGACAATGGGTGGTATCGCAACTCGTCTGATCGAGAGAAATACTACAATTCCTACAAAGAAGAGCCAGATCTTCTCCACAGCAGCAGATAACCAGACAGCTGTAGATATCAATGTTGTACAGGGTGAGCGTCAGTTCGCGAAAGACAACAAATCCCTCGGCCAGTTCCGTCTGGATGGAATCCCGCCAGCACGTCGTGGAGTTCCGCAGATTGAGGTAACATTTGATATTGATGCCAACGGTATCGTTAATGTATCCGCTAAAGACCTTGGAACAGGTAAAGAGCAGCACATCACAATCACAGCTGGTTCCAATATGTCCGATTCCGATATCGACAAAGCTGTCAAAGAAGCAGCTGAGTTCGAGGCTCAGGATAAGAAACGTAAAGAGGCAATCGATACAAGAAACAATGCAGACTCCATGGTATTCCAGGTTGAGAATGCTCTGAAGGAAGCTGGCGACAAGCTTGACGCAAACGATAAAGCAAGTGTTGAGGCTGACCTTAATGCACTGAAAGATCTTCTTGCACAGACAGCAAATGCTCAGGAGCTTACTGATTCTCAGGTTGCAGATATCAAGGCTGCACAGGAGAAGATGATGGAGAGCGCTCAGAAACTGTTCTCCAAGATGTATGAGCAGACTCAGGGAGCTCAGGGTCAGGCTGGTCCTGGACCGGATATGGGCAACATGGGCGGAAACGCTGGTGCCCAGGGCGGAAATGAAGCAGGATACGGCGATGATGTTGTAGATGCTGATTACAAGGAAGTCTAAGACAAGTAGGAAATAATTACAATGGCTGATAAAAGAGATTATTATGAAGTCTTAGGTGTGGATAAAAACGCCGATGACGCAACATTAAAAAAAGCATATCGTAAGCTGGCCAAGAAATATCACCCGGATGTAAATCCGGGTGATAAAGAGGCTGAAGCGAAATTCAAAGAGGCGACAGAGGCTTACTCCGTTTTAAGTGATGCCGACAAGAGAAGACAGTATGATCAGTTTGGTCATGCGGCATTTGAAAACGGCGGTGGAGGCGGAGCCGGCGGCTTTGGCGGATTTGACTTCAACGGCGCAGATATGGGAGACATCTTCGGAGATATCTTCGGAGACCTTTTCGGCGGCGGAGGCAGAACCAGACGGGCCAACAACGGACCGATGAAGGGCGCCAACCTTCGTGCACGTGTGAACATTACTTTTGAGGAAGCGGTTTTCGGATGCGAGAAAGAGCTGGAGATCGTTCTGAAGGATGAGTGTACCACATGTCACGGAACCGGAGCGAAACCTGGAACATCACCGGTCACATGTCCGAAATGTAAAGGCCAGGGTCAGATCGTTTACACTCAGCAGTCCATGTTTGGTATGGTACGTAATGTTCAGACCTGTCCGGATTGTAATGGAACCGGTAAGGTGATCAAGGACAAATGCAGTGCCTGCCGTGGAACCGGATATACCTCTTCCAGAAAGAAAATCCAGGTATCTGTACCGGCAGGTATTGATAATGGTCAGTGTATCCGTATCCGCGAAAAAGGCGAACCGGGAACCAATGGCGGACCGAGAGGAGATCTGCTGGTGGAGGTAAATGTAGCCCGTCATCCGATCTTCCAGAGACAGGATATGAATATCTTTTCAACAGCTCCGATCACATTTGCACAGGCTGCACTTGGCGGGGAGATGCGTATCAATACGGTAGACGGTGAGGTTGCCTATGAGGTGAAGCCGGGAACACAGACTGATACAAGGATCCGTCTGAAGGGAAAAGGTGTTCCGTCATTACGTAACAAGAATGTTCGTGGTGATCACTATGTAACCCTGGTAGTCCAGACTCCGACAAATCTCAATGAGGAAGCAAAGAAAGCTCTGGAAGCTTTTGATGCGGCATGTGGAAACCGTCCGTCAGAGGACAGCACATCCGAGACTTCCGAAAAAACCGAAAAGAAGAAAAAAGGTTTCCGTGAGAAAGTTAAGGAAATGTTTGAGGAATAAATAAAGTGAAAACAGGAAAGAGGCACAAAATGCCTCTTTCTTTTTTTTCTGTATTCGTGTATATTAAAAGAAGTGCCCGTTTTCGGGACAATAGAAAACAGGCGACAGACTGGAATGAAAATCCGTAAATGTGTATACAGCATAAGGAGATATAAAAGATGAAATGGAACCGTTTTACACTTAAGACAAAAACAGAGGCAGAGGATATTGTGATCTGTACACTTGCCGAGGTGGGAATTGAAGGTGTGGAGATCCAGGACAAGCAGCCACTGACCGATGAGGATAAGGCACAGATGTTTGTGGATATCATGCCGGAAGGACCAGCAGATGACGGGATCGCATATCTGAACTTCTATCTGGAAGAGGATGCGGATACCGAGGCAATCCTGAAAGATGTGAAGGCTGCACTGGAGGATCTGAGAAGCTTTGTGGATATCGGAGAGGCAACCATCACAGAATCCCAGACAGAGGACAAGGACTGGATCAATAACTGGAAACAGTACTTCCATCAGTTCTATGTAGACGATATTCTGATCGTACCGTCCTGGGAAGAAGTGAAGGCAGAAGATAAGGACAAGATGATCCTCCACATTGATCCGGGAACTGCCTTTGGTACAGGAATGCATGAGACCACACAGCTTGTGATCCGTCAGCTGAAGAAATTTGTGAAGCCGGGAATGGAGATTCTTGATGTGGGAACCGGAAGTGGAATCCTGGGAATCGTTGCACTGAAGCTTGGTGCAGGCCATGTGGTTGGTACAGATCTTGATCCCTGTGCAGTTCCGGCAGTATCTGAGAACAAGGAGGCCAACCAGATCGAGGAGAAATCCTTTGACATGATGATCGGAAACATCATCGATGACAAAGAAGTTCAGAATCAGGTCGGATATGAGAAATATGATATCGTAACTGCAAATATCCTGGCAGATGTTCTGGTACCGCTGACTCCGGTGATCGTTGCACAGATGAAAAAAGGCGCTTACTACATTACATCAGGCATCCTGGATGTAAAGGAGGATGTCGTAGTGAAGGCTGTAAAAGACGCCGGACTGACGCTTGTTGAGGTGACTCATCAGGGCGAGTGGGTATCTGTGACAGCAAGAAAGGACTGATCTCATGCAGCGATTTTTTGTGGAACCTCATCAGATCGACAGGGACAGACATGAGATCCATATTACAGGAAATGATGTCAATCATATTGTCAATGTGCTCCGCATGAAAAAAGACGAGGAGCTCTGGATCAGCGATAAGGAAAAAGAATATCACTGTGTGATCGAAAACGCAGGGGAGAATGAAGTCCTGCTTCATATCCTCTATGTACAGGAGCCGGATTATGAGTTGAAAAACCACATTTATCTTTTCCAGGGCCTGCCGAAAGCAGACAAGATGGAACTGATCATCCAGAAAGCTGTGGAGCTTGGGGCATATTCCGTAGTTCCGGTTTCAACCAGGCGCTGCGTGGTAAAACTGGATAACAAAAAAGCAGAAAAAAAAGTATCCCGCTGGCAGCAGATCGCAGAAAGTGCGGCAAAACAGTCCAAGCGTATGCTGGTGCCGGAGGTACATTCCGTGATGACCTTTAAAGAAGCCCTTGTCTATGCAAAAGAACTGGACGTTCTATTGATCCCTTATGAGCTTGCAAAGGGAATGAAAGAGACGAAAGAACTGATCCGGTCGATCGAACCGGGAAAAAGCATAGGTGTCTTTATCGGCCCTGAGGGTGGTTTTGAAGAGCAGGAAGTGGCAGATGCCATGGAAGCCGGTGCGAAACCCATCACCCTGGGACACCGGATCTTACGGACAGAAACCGCGGGACTCGCAGTACTTTCTGTTCTGATGTTTCAACTGGAGGATGAATAGATTATGGAAGCATATTTTGACAATTCCGCGACAACGAGATGCTTCGATGAAGTAAAGGATATTGTCTGCAAAACCATGACAGGAGATTTCGGAAATCCTTCTGCCATGCATAAAAAGGGAATGGAAGCGGAGAATTATGTCCGCAGAAGTGCCCAGACCCTTGCAAAATTACTGAAAGTGAATGAAAAAGAGATTCTTTTTACCTCCGGTGGAACAGAATCGGATAACCTTGCTATCATCGGTGGTGTGGAAGCCAATAAGCGTATGGGAAACCATATCATCACAACTGCAGTAGAGCATGCAGCAGTGGCCCAGCCTTTTGCTTATCTGAAGGAACAGGGCTATGAGGTGACCATTCTTCCTGTTGATCATCAGGGCGTTGTAAAGCTGGATGCACTGGAAGCAGCTCTGCGCCCGGATACGATCCTGGTGTCTGTGATGTATGTGAACAATGAGGTGGGAGCTGTGATGCCGGTAGAAGAGATCGGAAAGCTCGTCCACGAAAAAAGCCCGAAAGCACTTTTTCATGTAGATGCTATCCAGGCGTTCGGAAAGTACCGTATTTACCCGAAGAAACTGGGAATCGACCTTTTATCTGTAAGCAGCCATAAGATCCACGGACCAAAGGGTGTGGGCTTCCTCTACATCAACAAAAAAGTAAGAGTACAGCCGCAGATCCTTGGCGGCGGACAGCAGAACGGTATGCGTTCCGGAACAGACAATGTGCCGGGAATCGCAGGCCTTGGCGTTGCCGCAGATATGGTATACACAGATTTTGATAAAAAGATACAGCACCTCTATGCTCTGAAGGAGCGGATGGCAGAGGGACTTTCAAAGCTTGGCGATATCACTGTCAACGGAATGCCGTTAATGGAGGGAGCGCCACACATCATGAGTGTAACCTTCCACGGAGTACGGAGTGAGGTTCTTCTCCATACGCTGGAAGAATTCGGAGTATATATTTCCGCAGGAAGTGCATGCTCCAGTCATAAGAGAAAACCAAGTGCAACACTGACAGCTATAGGCTTGAGCAGAGCAGATGTGGAAAGTACCGTCCGCATCAGCTTCTGTGAGGAAAATACCTTTGAAGAGGTAGATTACTGCCTGGAAGCACTGGGAAAAACAATTCCGATGCTGCGCAGGTATGCACGTCGATAGAGAATACAGAAGAAAGGGATTTTTATGTTAGTACATGCATTTCTGATCAAATATGCGGAAATTGCCCTTAAGGGAAAAAACCGCTATCGTTTTGAAGATGCTCTCGTACATCAGATGGAGATCGCACTCTCCAAGATCGAGGGAGATTTTGAAGTAAAAAAAGAGCAGGGAAGAGTTTATGTATTCTGCCCGGAGAATTATGATTACGATGAGGCTGTAGATGCGCTGCAGCATGTATTCGGTATTGTAGGCATCTGCCCGGTTATGATCTATGAAGAACAGGGCTTTGAGAAGCTTGCCGAAGATGTTGTGGGTTATATGAAGCAGTGGCATCCGGACTTTAACGGAAGCTTCAAGGTCTGGACACGCCGCGCAAAGAAATCCTATCCGATCAGCTCCATGGAAGTCAGCGCTGAGCTTGGCGGACGTATCCTGGATGCGTTCCCGGAGGCAAGTGTAGATGTTCATCATCCGGAGCTGGATCTTTCTGTTGAGATCCGTGACAAGATTTACGTATATTCCCAGACCATTCCGGGCGCAGGCGGAATGCCCATCGGAACAAACGGAAAAGCCATGCTTCTTCTTTCAGGTGGGATCGACAGTCCGGTTGCCGGCTATATGATCGCAAAACGTGGTGTCAAGATCGATGCGGTATATTTCCATGCACCGCCCTACACCAGTGAGCGCGCAAAACAGAAGGTAGTGGATCTTGCCCGCCTGGTAGCCAAATACAGCGGACCGATCCGTCTCCATGTAGTTAACTTTACAGATATACAGCTTTATATTTATGATCAGTGTCCTCATGATGAGCTTACTATTATCATGAGAAGATATATGATGCGTATTGCCGAGCATTTCGCTAAAAAAGACCGTTGTCTCGGACTTATCACAGGTGAGAGCATCGGACAGGTTGCAAGCCAGACCTTACAGAGCCTTGCTTCTACAAATGAGGTCTGCACACTTCCGGTATATCGTCCGGTGATCGGCTTTGATAAAGAGGAGATCGTCCGTATTTCCAGAAAGATCGATACCTTTGAGACTTCTATTCAGCCGTTTGAGGATTGCTGTACCATCTTTGTAGCGAAACATCCTGTAACAAAGCCGAATCTTAAGGTGATCCGCCGTTCTGAGCAGAAGCTTTCTGAGAAGATCGATGAGCTTATGGAAACGGCTCTGAATACCACAGAGATCATTGAAATTCAGTGATCCGTTTTTTGATAAGAAAAAACAAACAGGGAACCTCGCTGCAGAGGTTCCCTGGAATTACCGATATATCAGGAAAAGGGAGTTCATTGAGAACAGAAGGATTCTGAAAGCATGAAAAAAGAGGAACTGTATCCGATACAGTTCCTCTCAAATATACAGTATAGATTAGTCGATTGTATATTTGGAAATAATCTGCATTACGTTATCCAGAGCAGCGCCATCTGCATGGATGTTGAGGTCGATCGGCTTGGAAAGATCCAGGCTGAAGATACCCATGATGGATTTTGCATCGATCACATATCTTCCGGATACTAAATCAAAATCGCAGTCGAATTTGCTGATCTCGTTTACGAATGCTTTCACCTTATCGATGGAATTCAGTGAGATTTTAGCTGTTTTCATTATAATAACCTCCCTTGATAAATTTTTGTTGTTTTACAGCTTTCATCTTACCTGTCAGTACCCAAAAAGTCAAGGTGAAAAGAGATAAAAATTGTTTTAATAATTAGTTAAAGTGTAAAAAAAGTGAGGAAAAATGGGAAATAAAGTTGCATTACACAACCTGGGCTGCAAAGTAAATGCCTATGAGATCGAGGCCATGCAGCAGCTTCTGGAGGAGGCGGGATATGAGATCGTGCCTTTTGAGCCGGGAGCGGATATTTATGTGATCAATACCTGCACAGTAACCAATATTGCAGACAGAAAATCAAGACAGATGCTCCACAAAGCAAAAAAAATGAATCCGGAAGCGATCGTGGTGGCAACGGGCTGTTATGTACAGACCGGTGGCGAGAAACTGGAAAAAGACGAAGCCATTGATCTTGTTCTGGGAAATAACCAGAAGATCAATATTGTGGAGGCACTGGCCGAATATGCGGAAAACAAACCGGGCCATGGTTCCCATGTGATCAAGATCAATCAGACAAAAGAGTATGAGGAACTTTCCATTGATCATACAGCAGAACATGTAAGGGCATATATCAAGGTTCAGGACGGATGCAATCAGTTCTGTACGTACTGTATCATTCCCTATGCAAGAGGCCGTGTCAGAAGCCGGAATATTGAAAGTGTTCTGAAGGAGGTCCGTGCACTTGCGGAAAAAGGGTATAAGGAAGTGGTCCTTACAGGAATCCATTTAAGCTCCTATGGAGTGGATTTCCCGGAGGAGAAAAAAGAGACACTGCTTTCTCTGATCCGTGCTGTGCATGAGATCGAAGGAATCAGGCGTATCCGTCTGGGATCGCTGGAACCGGGAATCGTTACAAGAGAATTTGCGGAAGGGATCGCGGCGCTGCCGAAGGTATGCCCGCATTTCCATCTTTCCCTGCAGAGTGGCTGTGATGAGACCCTGGAGAGGATGAACCGCAGATACAGAAGCGGGGAATACAGAGAGCGCTGTGAGCTTTTAAGAGAAGTGTATGGAAATCCGGCACTGACAACGGATGTGATTGTAGGCTTTCCGCAGGAATCGGAGGAAGAATTCCGGAAATCCTATGATTTTGTGGACAGCATCCGTTTTTACGAGACTCATATCTTCAAATATTCCAGAAGACAGGGAACAAAGGCGGCTGCCATGGACGGACAGCTGACAGAGGCGGAGAAATCCTTCCGCAGTGAGAAGATGATCGAGCTGCATCATCGTCATGCAGGGGATTATGAGAAATCCATGCTTGGCAAAAACCTGGAGGTACTGATCGAGGAAGAGTATACAAAGGATGGACGGACCTGGTATCTGGGACACAGCCGGGAGTATATAAAAACTGCTGTACCGAAATCGGAAGCTTATGGTGTAAATGATATCGTAATCGTAAAGGCAGAAGGCTTTCTTGAAGAGCATATCATGACAGGTGAAGCCGTGGAGTGAAGAACGGGATCGTATGTTGAAAGGTTGTTTGTTCACTGGTAATATTTTGCGAAGCGTGTTACTGAGAACGGAGTGAACAGTAACGTTGACAGTTTGTATTCGCAATCCTCGTTAAATTTAAGATTGTAATTTATGTAAATTTATATTAAAATAAAAAAGAATATATTTTAAGGACGTGAGAGACAATGGCAGAGAATAATCTGGGAAATACACAGTATTTCAGAACAAAACCGGATCAGGAGCTTCAGGTAAAAGAAGTCCTGGATCTGGTGTACAATGCAATGGATGAGAAGGGCTACAATCCGGTGAATCAGATCGTAGGATATATTATGTCCGGAGACCCGACCTACATCACAAGCCACAAGGGTGCGAGAAGCATGATCATGAAGGTGGAGCGTGATGAGCTGGTAGAGGAGCTTCTCACCGAGTATATCAAGAATAAGTCCTGGGAACGGTAATATGAGAGTACTGGGACTGGACTATGGCTCGAAGACCGTTGGGGTTGCAGTGAGCGATCCCCTTGGTCTGACAGCCCAAGGTGTGGAAACCGTATGGCGCAAGCAGGAAAACAAGCTTCGTCGTACTCTGGCACGTATTGAAGAGATCATTTCGGAGTATCAGGTTACGGAGATCGTTCTGGGATACCCGAAAAACATGAACAATACAGTAGGAGAGCGGGCCGAGAAATCTCTGGAGTTTAAGGAAATGCTGGAGAAACGTACGGGTCTGCCTGTTGTTATGTGGGATGAGAGACTGACTACCATGGCGGCAGACCGTACTCTGGAGGAGACCGGTGTGCATAAGGAAGACCGTAAACAGTATCTGGATCAGGTAGCAGCAGTCTTTATCCTGCAGGGATATCTGGATGCTGCCGCATACAGAAGAGAGCAGCAGGAAGGCGTGGAAGAATGATCGGAAACGCAAATAGATATTTTGAGCGGATCAGGTAGCAAATGCGGATTGTGAATATCCGCTTGACAAGAACGGATAAGGAAGAATTAAATATGGAAAAAATAATATTTCAGTCAGACGACGGCACAGCTGCTGAGTTTTACGTAGAGGAGCAGACCAATATTGCGGGTGTGACTTATCTTTTGGTGTCCGATTCACAGGATGAGGAAGCAGACGCATATATTCTGAAGGATATTTCAGCTCCGGGAAGCACAGAAGCCTGTTATGAGATGGTCGAGGATGATGACGAACTTCAGGCTGTATATGCAGTTTTTCAGCAGATGCTGGATGACGTGAATTTTGAATGGAGGAGCGATTTTTGAAAAGCGAGAACAACGATGACAACAAAAATGCGGAGAGCAGAGTACAAGTTTCCGCAGGCGGTGCCAGAAGAACCGCAGCAAGACAAAAGAATGCCGGATCAAGAACAAGACAGTATCGTGGTGGCAGCAAAAACCGTCAGGATAAGCCTTTCCGGCCAACAGCAAAGAAAACAGCAGCCGGTGGCGCTGTAAAAAACAGCAGAAACACACAGAAACCGGCAAAGACCGGCGGCAGGCCATCCGGTCGGAAAACCGGCCGCAGAACAACATCCAAGCTTAAGATCATACCACTTGGCGGTCTGGAGCAGATCGGAATGAACATTACCGCTTTTGAGTATGGCGACAGTATTGTAGTTGTAGACTGTGGTCTTTCTTTCCCTGAGGACGATATGTTGGGAATCGATCTGGTCATTCCGGATGTAACATACCTTAAGGAAAATATTTCCAAGGTGAAGGGATTTGTGATCACTCATGGACATGAGGATCATATCGGAGCTCTTCCGTATGTGTTGAAAGAGATCAATGTTCCGATCTATGCTACCAAGCTGACACTGGGACTGATCCGCAACAAACTGAAAGAGCATAACCTTATGCGTTCTACCAAATTGAAAGAGGTAAAACACGGGCAGGTGATCAATCTTGGGGATTTCGCTGTGGAATTTATCAAAACGAATCACAGTATCCAGGATGCATCCGCACTTGCTATTTATTCACCGGTGGGAATCGTGATACACACAGGAGACTTTAAAGTTGATTATACACCAGTATTTGGAGATGCCATCGATCTGCAGCGTTTTGCAGAGATCGGCAAGAAGGGTGTGCTTGCACTGATGTGTGAGAGTACCAATGCAGAGAGACCGGGATTTACAATGTCCGAGCGTACAGTGGGACATGTATTTGATAATCTTTTTAATGAGTACCGTACATCCAGGATCATCATTGCAACCTTTGCATCCAACGTGGATCGTGTGCAGCAGATCATTAACACTGCATACCGGTTCGGAAGAAAGGTTGCTGTGGAAGGCCGCAGTATGGTCAATGTTATTTCCGTAGCGTCAGAGCTTGGCTATCTGCAGATCCCGGAGAACACACTGATCGAGATCGATCAGGTGAAGAATTATCCGGACGACAAGGTGGTTCTGATCACAACCGGAAGTCAGGGTGAGTCCATGGCGGCACTTTCCCGTATGGCAGCCAATATCCATAAGAAGATCACGATCAAGCCTAACGATACCATCATTTTCAGCTCCAATCCGATCCCCGGAAATGAAAAGGCAGTTTCCAAGGTCATCAACGAACTGTCTATGAAGGGAGCCAAGGTTATTTTCCAGGATGTCCATGTTTCCGGACATGCCTGCCAGGAGGAGATCAAGCTGATCTACTCCCTCGTAAAACCGAAATATGCCATTCCGATCCATGGTGAGTACCGTCATCTGACTGCACAGAAACACATTGTGGAAGATCTGGGAATCCCGAAGGAGAATATTTTTATCCTTTCTTCCGGAAATGTTCTGGAGTTGGACGGACAGGATGCCAAGGTGACAGGAAGCGTTCATACAGGTGCGATCTTCGTAGACGGACTTGGCGTTGGCGATGTGGGAAATATCGTACTCCGTGACCGTCAGCACCTGTCTGAAGATGGAATCATGATCGTAGTTATGACACTGGAGCGCCACAGTAATGTAGTTCTCGCAGGTCCGGATATCGTTTCCAGAGGTTTTGTGTATGTAAGAGAATCTGAGGATCTTATGGAGCATGCCAGACAGGTTGTGGAAACTGCACTGGATTCCTGCCTGGAGAACAATATCACTGACTGGGGCAAGATCAAAACCGAGGTCAAGGATGCCCTTGGAGAGTATCTGTGGAAACGGACCAAGAGAAATCCTATGATCCTGCCTATCATTATGGAGGCGTAGGTTCATGGATGAGATCAGCATGGAGATCGAGAAGCTTCTCGATGCTGTGCACAGAAGCGATGAATATCAGGAATATCAGAAACAGGCAGCCCAGCTTGAAGCGGATCCTGAGCTGAAAGCCAGAGTGATGAGATTCCGCGGAGATAATTTCAGACTGCAGAATCATTCAGACAAGGATGAGCTGTTCCATATTGCGGAACAGCTCAATCAGGAGTCTGCAAGTCTGAGACAGAACCTGAAAGTAAATGCCTATCTCGACGCAGAGCTTGCGCTGTGCAGACTGATGCAGCGGATATGCAGGACGCTGGTGGACGGGATTGACATACAGATTCCTGACTTATAGGAGGAAAGACTATGGCAGACACAAGAGACAAGGTTAGCAGGGCCGGCGTTTTTCTGGCTGGAGGGGTATTTAAAACCGCTGTATATATCTTTATTATCGTATTTCTGATCTGGGTTGGAAAATCAGCATATCAGTTTGGCTACGATGTGTTTAACCAGCAGGCTATGAGCCCGGGAGAGGGACAGCAGGTCACGGTAGTCATAAAAGAAGGTGCCTCTGCATATAAAGTAGGCAAGACACTGGAGCAGAAGGGTCTTATCAAGGATGCGCTTGCATTTACCATACAGGAAAGAATGTCCGCATATCACGGACAGATCAAAGCAGGTACATACCTTCTCAGTACAGCTTATACACCGACCAGGATCATGGCAGTGCTGTCAGGAGAAGAGAGCAAGGAAGGATCGAACAGCCAGTGATCGTAGAAGAACGCATGCAGACCTATATCAATTCACTGGATATGGGGAATACTCCATTTCTGCAGGAGTTGGAGACAAAGGCACTTGCAGACCGGGTGCCGATCATCCGGAGAGATATGCAGAGCTTTATGAGGATGCTTCTGGCACTGAAACAACCGAAGCGCATTTTGGAGGTGGGGACTGCCGTAGGCTTCTCCACACTTCTTATGTGTGAGTATGGGCCGGAAGATATGGAAATTGTTACCATAGAGAATTATGAAAAAAGAATTCCTGTCGCAAAGGATAATTTCAGGCGCGCAGGAAGAGAGTCACAGATCACGCTTCTGGAGGGAGATGCCGGAGAGATCCTGAAGAATCTTACCGGAACCTTTGATATGATCTTCATGGACGCAGCCAAGGGCCAGTATATCCACTGGCTTCCTGACGTGCTGAGACTGATGAAAGAGGGAAGCGTGCTGGTATCTGACAACGTGCTGCAGGAAGGGGATATTATTGAATCTCATTATCTTGTGGAACGGCGTAACCGTACAATCTATAAAAGAATGAGAGAATATCTCTGGCAGCTGACTCACAGTCCGGTGCTTCGTACATCGGTGCTTCCTCTTGGAGACGGAGCGGCTGTAAGTGTAAAAACAGGAGAATAGGTTTATGAAACGACCAGAACTATTGGTTCCGGCGAGCAGCCTTGAGGTTTTAAAGGTTGCCGTCATATATGGTGCAGATGCTGTTTACATCGGCGGAGAAGCTTTTGGACTTCGTGCAAAGGCTAAGAATTTTTCAAAAGAAGATATGTGTGAGGGAATCGCATTTGCCCATTCCCATGGTGTAAAGGTTTATGTGACAGTAAACATCCTGGCGCATAACCGTGATCTTGAGGGTGTAAGGGAATATCTTCAGGAACTGAAGGAGATCGGACCGGACGCACTGATCATCGCAGATCCGGGAATCTTTATGTATGCAAGGGAAATCTGCCCGGAGATCGAGCGTCACATCAGTACACAGGCAAATAATACCAATTATGAGACTTACCGTTTCTGGTATAACCTTGGTGCCAAACGTGTGGTAAGTGCAAGAGAGCTTTCTCTGGAAGAGATCCGGGAGATCCGGGCACATATTCCGGAGGATATGGAGATTGAAACGTTTATCCACGGTGCCATGTGCATCTCCTATTCCGGAAGATGTCTTCTCAGTAACTTTATGGCAGGAAGAGATGCCAATCAGGGAGCCTGTACCCATCCCTGCAGATGGAAATATTCTGTTGTGGAGGAGAAGCGTCCGGGAGAATATATGCCGGTATTTGAAAATGAGAGAGGAACTTTTATTTTTAATTCCAAGGATCTCTGTATGGTAGAACATATGGAAGATATCCTTACAAGCGGTATTGACAGCCTGAAGATCGAAGGACGTATGAAAACAGCTCTTTATGTGGCAACAGTGGCAAGAACCTACCGCAAAGCCATTGACGACTGTATGGAAAGTCCGGAAAAATATCATGCAAATATGCCGTGGTATCAGGAGCAGATCTCAAACTGTACCTACCGTCAGTTTACCACCGGATTTTTTTACGGAAAGCCGGATGAGAATACCCAGATCTATGACAGCAACACATATGTAAGAGAATACACATATCTTGGATTTGCAGAAGAGATCGATGAGAGAGGTCTGGCAAGACTGACACAGAGAAACAAGTTTTCTGTAGGAGAGACTATCGAGATCATGAAACCGGACGGAAGGAATATTCCGGTCACAGTGGAAGCCATTTATAATGAAGAGGGCGAAGCTATGGAGAGTGCACCACATGCTCAGCAGAGGATCTATGTGAAACTGACTGAGATGCCGGAGGTATTTGATATTCTCCGAAGAGGTGAATGATCCGAAAGGGCAGATAAGAGAGAGTAAAGGGGAGAACGAAAAGAACGTTCTCCCCTTTACTGATTTTCAGGAAAAAGAGTACGGAGTTTTCGAAGAGCGTTCTTTTCGATACGGGATACATAGGAGCGGCTGATGGAGAGATTTTCAGCAATCTCTCGCTGGGTCAGTGGCTCCTGACCATTCAAACCGTAGCGGCAGCAGATCACCTGGTATTCCTTTGGGGAGAGTACTGTCCGGATATAACGGAGAAGATAGGAAATGCTGTCCCTTTTGAAACAATCATCCACAACATCAACGGGTGGACTTTCAATGATATCGAGAAGGCTGATCTCGTTGCCTTCCCGGTCTGTGCCGATGGGTTCATAGAGAGAAACTTCTCTGGAACGTTTCCTGCGGGCACGGAACATCATGAGAAGCTCATTGTCAATGCACCGTGCAGCATAAGTGGAAAGCTTGGAAGTCCGGCTGGGATCAAAGGTGGAAATGGCTTTGATCAGACCTATGGTGCCTATGGAGATCAGATCATCCTGATCCTCGTCACATCCCTGATATTTTTTTGCAACATGTGCTACGAGGCGGAGATTGTGTTCGATAAGGATATTTTTTGCTTCCGGATCGCCCCTTTGGAGCTGCAGAAGATAGAACTGCTCTTCCGCAAAAGAAAGCGGTTTCAGAAAGGTTTTCAAGGGTTCACCTCAAAGGGGATTTCCTTATAGCTTATGAGCCGGACGTGCTTTTCGTGCTTTTCCAACAGAAACTTTATAAAAAGGACAGAGGCGAACACCTGTTGCGCCACATTCTGATCTGGTGTATAATCATAAAATACGAGTGACAACAATCAGTGTATATTGATGAGGAGTATATATTTTGAAAAAGAGGATAGAACAGCTTCTTAACGGAAAATTTATTTATGAACAGCCTGGGCTTCTGTTTTCACAGGACCGTATTTTCGCTACGCTGAAGGCAGGAGAGACTACAAAGGATGAGATTTATTTCGGTACCGATGACAACCGCAGGATCAGTGGCTTTGTGACTTCATCTGACCGGAGACTGGTGCCCGGATTTGACCGCTTTTCCGGAACCACAGTGCGCATGCCTTATGGGGTAGATGCAGAGGGAATGAAGCCGGGAGAGAGCTTTGAAGGCTGGCTGTGTTTTACTACCAGTATCGGAGAATATAAGCTGCCGTTCACTGTACAGGTACAGACGGAAGAGGTGAAGAGTGCAGGCAGAAAGGTATCTTCTCTGGAAGAATTTCTGCACATTGCAAAGGAAGATTTCCATGAGGCTTACCGGATCTTTACAGAACGACATTTTTCCCTGATCCTGAGTGATCAGAGTGAGAAGATCCGTTCTCTTTATGCAGGAATGTCACAGCAGCCGGTGACCTATCAGCATCTGGAGGAATTTCTGATCGCAGCCGGTGCCAAGGAAAAGGTGACATTGAGTCTGAACAGAGAAGAGGCCGGTTTTTATGATGTCAGTGAATCTGTTCAGGAATCCCTTTATATCCACAGGAGCGGATGGGGACACCTGCGGGCAGATATTGAGGTAAACGGGGATTTTCTGGAGGCAGGCAAGCATGTGGTCACAGAAGAGGATTTTATCGGAAGTACCTGTGAAATAAACTATGTGATCCGCCAGGAAAAACTGGGAAAAGGAAATCAGTACGGCGAGATCATTGTAAAAACCCCATACCAGAAACTGGTATATCACGTTCTTGCATCCAGAGGAACTGAGAGTGCCGTGAACCTGGATCTTCTTGAAAAACAGTACCGGATATCTCTGATGAAGGAATACCTGGGATATCTCTGTAAAAGAACAGATTTTCAGGCCTGGACAGCCTCTACTCATGAGAAGCTTGACCGTATGGGCGAAAACGGACTGAAATATCCGGAATATCAGCTTCTGGAAGCCTATCTTCTTCATCTGGAAGGAGAAGATGACCAGGCTTCAGAAATCCTTGAGCGTTATCAGAATAAATCCTTTCATCACAATGAACTGGAACTGGCAGGGATTTATCTGTATCTGTGTACACAGACCGGGCTGTACCGGGATAAGGAACAGGCCCTCCGCAAGGTACAGAATTTCCAGATGCAGAAGGAAGACAGCTTTATCCTTCTGAAACTGGTATTTGAAATGGATCATACGCTTTCTCCGTCAAAAAAGATCTTTCTGATGGAGGAACTTTTTGAGCGGGGATGTACAAGTCCTTTTCTGTATCTGGAAGCATGGAACCGTATTTGTGCAGATATGTCTCTGCTGCATCGAATCAATGGGTTCTGGGCCCAGGTATTCCTTTTTGCAGGAAAAGAACAGATGCTGACGGAAGAGCTGGTCATGCGCCTGGCATATCTTTCCGGTTATGAGAAAGCTTTTAACGAAAGTCTGTACCGTGCTATGGTCATGGGATGTGAAGCCTTTCCGTCGGATGATACCGTGGAAGCTATCTGTAAATATATTATGAAGGGAAATCCAAGAAAACCGGAATATTTTCAGTGGTTTTCCGCTGCCGTGGACCGCGGGATCCGGATCACACGGCTGTATGAATATTATGTGGAAACACTGGATACTTCTTATCGGAGAGTCCTGCCGAAACCGCTTTTGATGTATTTTACCTATAACAATAATACTCTCGGTGATTCCAAGCGTGCCTATCTGTATGCATGCATCATTGCAGGGAAGGAACGTGATCCACAGACATACGAAAGTTATCGTGAAAGCATGGAGGAATTTGCTTTCCGTAAGTTACGGGAAGGCCGGATGAATGAAAATTATGCCGCTGTTTATCAGGAATTCATGCGGGAACCATCGGACAGCGAAAAAGCGCAGGTGATCGCCTCCAGAATGTTTACCTGCCGGCTGTATACGGATGATCCGAAGGTCCGCAGTGTGATCGTCCGTCACAGACAGATGAAACAGGAAGAAATCTATCCGTGTATCCATGGGATCGCTTACCCAAGGATCTGCAGCGAAGATGCGGCCGTTGTATTTCAGGATGAAAAACAGAGACGTTATGCTGCTACGGTAGATTATAATCTGACACCACTTTTTGATGATCGTGAGATGGTTCCGGCAGTGCTGGAAAAAGGGGCGGATGAACCGGCTGTGCTTTTGTATTACTGTCAGGGTCAGGAGATCAGTCGTAAGAATCTGGGAATTTTTCAGAAACTGGTCCTTTCACCGGCGTTTACCGATGAATATAAGAGGCTGATCCGCAAAAAGATCCTGGATTATTATCGGGATCACGTGCAGGGAGAAGATCTGGATGCCTGTCTGGAGATGATGGATTATCGGGAATATGCCATGGTCGACCGGAAAACCCTTCTGGAGATCCTGATCCAGCGGGGACTGTTTCCGCAGGCTATGAGCGTGGTGGAAGCATTTGGATTTGAAGGAGTAGAGGAGCGTGCTCTTCTGAAGCTGGTAAGCCGTATGATCATCCGTTGTGACTGTGCGGAAGACGAAGAGCTGATCGCACTTTCCTCTCATGTATACCGACAGGGAATCTATGATGAAGTGATCCTCATGTATCTGATGAAATTCCGGTTTGGACCTGTGGATGAACTTCTGGATATTTGGAAAAGTGCCTGTGGGTTTGATATGGATACCTATAATCTGGAGGAGAGGATCCTTTCTCTTCTGATGTTTAACTGGGATTACCGGCCAGAGGGTGCGGATATCCTGAAAGCATATATCCGCCATTCCGGAAAAGAGAGTGTGATCGGTGCGTATCTGACTCTGATGTCTTACGGAATGTTTGTAAAAGAAATGCCGGAGATGCCTGGACTTAAGGAGTATCTGAAAAATCGCAGAGAAAAGGAGTGGCCCGGAGACCGGATCTGTGACCTGACCCTTCTGAAACTGCTTTCCGAAGAAAAAACTTCTGATGAAGAAAATCTGGAAATGGAGGAAAAAATCCTCTCTTCCTGTGTAAAGGAAGGAATGATATTTGAGTTTTTCCGGAATCTGGATCAGAGTATCCTGCGACTGTATCAGCTGGATGATAAGACTTTTGTAGAGTATCATACTTCACCGGAGGCTTCGGTCACACTGTATTATTCCCTGGATACCGGTCTTGGAACTGTACCGGACTATAAAAGTGAACCGCTCAAAAATATCTATGAGGGAATTTTTGCCAGAGCATTTACATTGTTTTATGGAGAGACCCTGCGATATTATTTCCAGACAGAAGATGAAACCGGTGTACACAAAACGGAAGAAAAAATACTGACCATGAACCAGAGTAATGACCAGGCATCCAGCAAATATCAGCTGATCAATCAGATACTCTGTGCAAGAAAACTGGAGAAAGACACGGAAGTGAAGGAGAAGCTGGCACAGTATCTCCGGCAGGAACAGTACGTTAATGAAATGTTTGTCATAGAGAAGGAACCGGAAAGATGAATGAAATTCGTGACTTGATCATAGGAATTGATATTGGAAAAGAATACACACAGATCTGTTATTATGACAGAAAAGCAGAAGAAGCCCGTTCTCTTTCCATGAAGGTAGGAGCCAGTCAATACGAAGCACCGGGCTGTATCTGCTATCGTACCGATCACGGTGATTACTGCGTAGGCCTGGAAGCAGAGTATTTTGCCAGGGAAAAGGGCGGGATCATGATCGGAAATATTTATGATATCTGTCAGAAGGAAGAAAAGATCCAGGTGGCAGGAGAGGAAAAAGAGCCGGCAGAGCTTCTGGCACATTTTCTAAGGGGAATCCTGAAATTTCTGGGAATCCAGGATATCGTAAAGAATACCCGGTGCCTTTGTATCACATCGCCGGAGTTTAGTACACTTCAGGTACGGAATTATCAGAAGGCCTGCAGCCTTGCAGGTTTTTCCCGTGAGAAATATATGCTTATGGACTATGGCGAGAGCTTTTATTATTATGCACTGGGACAGAAACGGGAAACCTGGAATCGAAGTGTAGGCTGGTATGCCTTTGCAGGCGATACGGTAACCTTCCGGAAGCTGACCATCAACGGCTCTTCCAGACCGGTGCTTGTAAAACTGGAGGATCCGGTCAGTGCAAAGCTTGAATCGGAAGAAGAGATCCGTGATGTGGAATTTTACCGTTTTATCAGTAAAACTCTCGGCAAAGAGCTCTTCTCCAGTGTGCAGATCACGGGAGAAGGATTTGACCAGCAGTGGGCACAGCAGTCTGTAAAGCTCCTGTGTCATCAGGGACGGAAGGTTTTTTACGGAAACAATCTTTTTGCAAAGGGAGCCTGTATAGCCGGTAAGGACAGGCTGGAGGATAAAAAACTCAAAGGTTACCGCTATTTAAGTGATTCGCTGGTGACTGCGGACGTAGGAATGGATATGCGGGTGATGGGATCTCCGGCTTATTATCCGCTGATCGAAAGCGGCAGCAACTGGTATGAATGCAGTGCATCCTGCGAGCTGATCCTGGATGATACCAGTGAACTGGTATTTGTAGTAAGTATTCCGGAAGAAACCGAGAAGAAACGTGTGGCTATGGCACTTGAAGGTCTGCCAAAGCGGCCTAATCGGACTTCAAGGCTTTCCCTCATGCTGAAATACGTATCGCCGAGAGACTGCGAGATCACAGTGAAGGATCTGGGATTTGGCGAAATGTATCCTTCCAGTGGGAAGATCTGGAGGGAACTGGTACGATGGGATGAGCAGGAAGAAAGGAAGCAGGCATGAGCGGATATATTTTATGTCAGGTAAAAAAAGCAGAGAAGCCGTTTTATATCGAAAATATCAGTACCAATATCTATTCTATAGAAGAACTCTGCTATTATCTTTATAACAATCTTTATCTTGTGGACAGCTCATTGATCAGCAGTAAGCTCTGTACCTGGCTGGAGGAAGAACTGGAGCTTCCGAAGCTTGCGGCCAAGCTGAAACCTTATATTGGAAGAGAGGCCGGACTTGAAGAAGTACTGTATCCGATATTTAAAGAGATCAATTATCTGGCTTATGAAGAGCTTAAGACCTTAAACGGGCGCATCGAAGCCAGAAAACGTGAACCTGAAGAAATACGGGAGAAACGCAAAGGTGATGTACTGATGGAGAATCGGATGTATGTGAATGCGCTCCGTGTTTATCAGAAGTTGATGGAGAATGGTGGGAAAGAAATTACCAAAGAAATGCGTGAAAGGATCCTTCATAACCAGGGATGCGCATACAGTTACCTGTTCCAGATGGATAAAGCGCTGGATTGCTTTTGGAAAGCATGGAAGGAGAATCATTCAGAGAAAGCGCTGAAGGTTTATCTTCTGGCCTACCGCAGTGTTCACAGTGAAGAAGAATACAGGAAACGACAGGAAGATCTGAAGACAGATGAAATGGTAAGGCAGGAAACAGACCAGGCGCTGAAAAGCTTTGCCGGTCTCCCGGAGCAGCATATCGCATCCGGAGAAACCGACAGGATCCTGGAGGATCTCACAAGAGAATATCACAGAAGTACCGGCTCTTAAAGCTGTTCAAGAAGTCCCAGCAGGATCTGCCGGGCTTCTTTTTTTGTATATACGGATTCTTCCTCAGACAGGGAACAGAGGTAATCATTCAGGGCCTGTCCGATACTGGTCTCTTTCAGATAGATACAGAGAAAAGTATCTTTTTCGGAAAGAAAGCAGAGAAAAACGGAATAGTCAGACAGAACTTCCAGATGGATCCCGGTTTCAGGAAGTACGGAAGGCTTCAGGATCCTGCATTTTTCATGTCCCATATCTGTGTCAAGAAGATGCTTGAGGGCTTTTTTTCGTTCTTCTTTCGGAAGAGGGGTCTGATGGTAGGAATAAGGTCCGTCAAGGAGTCCGGTACGGGCAAATTTCCGGATCCCGCTCAGTGTAAAATAATTGCAGGAAAAGGCAGCTTCTGTAAAAGAAAAGGAAGTCTGGTTCAGAACCGCTGCCAGCTGGGTATAGACCGGATCGGAAAGATCGATATCCCTGTTATCAAACAATGACTGAATAAAGCCAGGACCATAGGACATCAGTGCAAGGCAGGGATGAGATTCCAGTGCAAAATTTGTTGAGATCTTTGTCTGCATGATAGAACCAAAGATATTAAGGATCCTGTTCGGAGAATCCGACTGCAGGAAGAATTGACTGGAATTCTCAAGAACCCGCCGGAATTCCTGTTGATATGCGTGGATCGCTTCCGGATTTTCAGTAAAAATACAGGTCATCATATCCGAGGATAACAGCAGCAGTTTTTTTTCAGTGAGTAAGAAAAAAGGAAACAGTTCATAGCTGGAAAACTCTCGGCCTGTCTGAGTATAGTAATAATATGGCTGGTAGCCCACAAAACCTGACAGGATCGGAAGGAGTGTGCAGAGAAAGGTTTCCAGATTCATGTTGTAATCCGGTGAGGCGGACGGGTTCTGGTGAAGCGGCAGAATCTGGATCACCGGTGGCAGTTTCTCATATTTGGGATAAAGAAGGGAAAAGATCTGTACAAGAAGCCGGCAGTTGGCCGGAAGGTTGGTACGGATCGTTTCAGAAGAACCGGAAGACAGGATGTCCTCAAAAAGGCTCAGGACCTTCTTTTCCACATCAAGAGAAAAAGTTCCACGGTAAAAGGGAAAGGATGGAAGCTTGAGAAAACCCTCCCGGGAAATGACCTGCTGGGAGCTGATAACACCCAGAAGCTCCTGTATATATTTGCGGTTGTAATATATTTCTTTTCCGATTTTTTCTATTTTATATAATTCCATCAGTTCCCTGCGTTGGGAAGGATTGATCCGGAGGGAATCGCAGAACTGGCGCACAAAATCAATACCGGGAAGACGTTTCCCTGTGATCATACGTTGTAGCGAGGTACGGTCAAGTCCCGAAGAAGCAGATAACTGATAAACGTTTTCTCCTGTATCCTTTAGGTATTCCCGGCATTTGTTGCTGAAATCAGACATAGTAGTACTCCTTTTGGTGCTTATATGACATTATTATACGAAAACAGATCATGAATTGCAATAATTTGTAAAAAAACAAGGCACAATTAGAAGCACATATTGCGCAGGTCTTTCTTTGAAAATAAAATGTTAATATCAGAAAGAGCATAAGGGAGGAAAACACGGCAATGGCAGTGATGACGATCGCGATATGTGATGAAATACGAAAGGATGCACAGAAGCTGTACAGGCAGCTTTCCACACTGGTCCCTGATGCAGAGCTCCTTCTGTATCGGACCAGAGAGAGTCTTCTGAAAGGACTGGCAGAGGGACACAAGATCTGCGATCTGATATTTCTGGGGCTGGATGGTGATCAGGGCAGGAGTCTGGAAACTGTACGGACAATGCGCCTGAAAGGACATCATATCCCGGTTGTGCTGGTGGCAGAGAATGAAAAATTCTATAAAGAAGCATTTGAAGTGTTTGCCTATAACTATCTGGTCAAACCGGTTGAAAGTAGAGAACTGGAACATGTTCTGGTACATATCCTGGAGGTGTGCAGGCGTGAAGGCGGAAGAGCGCTGTATTTTCGCTACAGGACACATGTTTATACACTGCAGCACGATCATCTGGCATATATATCCAGTAGTCTTCACAGTGTGACATTTCATCTTACCGATGGAAAAAAGATCAGCTGCAGGGCCAGGCTGGGGGATTTTTCGGGACAGCTGTCAGACAGCAGCTTTCTGAGATGTCATCAGAGCTTTTGTATCAACATGGAGAAGGTAACTTCACTTAAGAAGAACAGTTTTGTGGTCGGACAGACGGAAATCCCAATTTCCAGAACATATCTGAAAACGGCCAGAAAGAAATACAAAGATTATCTGGCAGAGCAGAAGGTTTGCTCTTGACAGCTCCTTTTGGGTATGTTACTATAACCATACGCTTTCGCGTGGTAGAGTGACCATGTGATAAAGAGATAACCGAAAAAAGGAGAATGACCATGAAGAAAAGAACAGTTGCAGTAGTAATGGCGGCAGCGATGACAATAGGAATGATGGTAACAGGAGTGAGTGTACAGGCAGGAGTTGAGGATAAGACCCTGATCGTAGGATTTGATGCTGAATATCCTCCGTTCGGATATAAGGATGATAACGGAGAATATGTAGGATTTGACCTTGACCTTGCCCAGGAAGTATGTGATAATCTTGGCTGGGAACTTGTTAAGAAGCCTATCAACTGGGATTCCAAGGATATGGAGCTGAACTCCGGAACGATCGACTGTATATGGAATGGATTTACTATCAACGGACGTGAGGATGACTATACATGGAGTGATCCATACATCAACAATGAGCAGGTGATCGTAGTTGCCAAGGATTCCGGAATTGAGAAGCTTGCGGATCTTAAGGGTAAGAACGTAGTTGTACAGGCTGCATCCGCTGCACTGGACGCATTGAACAACGATGACAATAAGGACCTGAAGGACAGCTTTGCATCTCTTACAGAGAATCCGGACTACAACACTGCATTTATGAATATTGATTCCGGAGCTGCAGACGCTGTTGCTGTTGATATCGGTGTTGCTAACTATCAGCTTTCCCAGAGAGGCAAGGATAAATATGTGATCCTTGACGAGCCGATCCAGAACGAGCAGTATGGCATCGGATTCAAGAAGGGAAATGATGAGCTGGAAGAGCTTGTATGGGATGAAGTTGAGAAACTTGATGAGTCCGGTGAGGTAGACAAGCTTGCAGATAAGTATGAGCTGGATAAGAGTATGCTCTGCATCAGCGATGATGATAAGGATGATGATTCCGTAGAAGCTGATATAGAAGAAAGTGAAGATAGCACGGATGAGGATACAGATTCCGAATCATAATAATCCGGGCTTATATTGCAGTGTAAATTGCAAAGATTCGTTTCGGTAAAAAATGATCCAACAGAAGAAATAAGAAACATAGCAGAAGCTTTTGAAGCTTCCGCATAAAAAGGAAATGAGGGTGCTTCGGCGCAGAAAGAGCTGCCGTACACGCTCATTTCCTGTTGTTTACAGGAATTACAGGTATCAGTCCGATAAATGGGACTGATACTCCGAACCAGGAGGAAAAAAATGAGTTTTAATGTAATGCTCCAGCAGCTGGCAGGAGGAATGCTGGTCTCTATTGAGATCTTTTTTATAACTTTGCTGTTTTCTCTGCCGCTGGGACTTCTGATCTGTTTTGGCAGAATGTCCAGAAACAAAGTGATCCGTACCATTGTATCCGGGTACATATCCATCATGAGAGGAACGCCGCTGATGCTGCAGCTGATGGTGGTATATTTCGGCCCTTATTTTATCTTCGGGATCCGTATTTCCATGGGATATAGTCTGATCGCTGTATTTATCGCATTTGCCATCAACTATGCAGCTTACTTTGCAGAAATCTATCGCGGCGGCATTGAATCCATGCCGGTGGGACAGTATGAAGCTGCAAAGATCCTTGGATACAATAAGGTGCAGACATTTTTCCGCATCATCCTTCCACAGGTGATCAAGAGGATTTTGCCGTCTATTACAAATGAGGTCATTACGCTGGTCAAGGATACTTCCCTTGCGTTTGTTGTGGCAGTTGCGGAGATGTTTACCATTGCCAAGCAGATCGCAAGTGCACAGACAACAATGATGCCATTTGTGATCGCTGCGATATTTTATTATGTGTTCAACCTGATCGTGGCTGTTGTGATGCAGAAGGTTGAGAAAAGTATGAATTACTACCGCTAACCGGAATGGAGAGTATAAAATATGAAATTATTTGAAATGAAACATATCAAAAAAAGCTTTGACGGACTGGAAGTTCTCAAAGATATCTCTCTTGACGTGGAAGAGGGAGAAGTTTTAAGTATCATCGGTCCTTCCGGTTCCGGCAAGTCAACCATCCTGCGTTGTGCCACAGGACTTGAGACGCCGGACAGCGGCGAGATCATCAAAAACGGTGATGTGGGACTGGTGTTCCAGCAGTTCAATCTGTTTCCGCATTTTTCCGTACTGAAAAATATAGTGGATGCACCTCTGAAGGTGCAGAAGAGAAAGAAAGATGAGGTTTACGCCCAGGCAAGAAGCCTTCTTAAGAAAATGGGCCTTGCAGACAAGGAGAAGGCATATCCTTTTCAGCTTTCCGGAGGACAGCAGCAGCGAGTTTCCATTGCCCGTGCGCTCTGTATGAATCCGAAGATCCTGTTTTTTGATGAACCTACATCTGCACTTGACCCGGAGCTGACCGGTGAGATCCTGAAGGTTATCAAGGATCTTGCTCAGGAGCATATTACCATGGTGATCGTTACTCATGAAATGAATTTTGCAAGAGATATTTCCGACCGTATCATCTTTATGGATAAGGGTGTGATCGCAGTGGAGGGAACGCCGCAGGAGGTATTTTCTTCCGAAAATGGCAGAATGAAGGAATTTTTGGGAAAATTCCATCAGGGTATGGAGTAACAAACGGTTGCTTTTAAAGAGGCAATGTTATATAATTTCAAGAGGCGTGAATTAACCAGAACCGGGCAGATAACGGATCTTTCGCCATTCCGGCCCGGAGGTATGTGATCAGGAGGTAGTAATGAATACAGACAGATATGTTAGCCCGCTGTCAGAGCGGTATGCAAGTAAAGAGATGCAGTATATTTTTTCTCCGGACATGAAGTTCCGCACATGGAGAAAGCTGTGGATCGCACTTGCTGAGACGGAACGTGAGCTTGGCCTTAACATTACCCAGGAGCAGATCGACGAAATGAAGGCTCATGCGGATGATATCAATTATGATGTGGCTAAGGAGCGTGAGCGTCAGGTTCGCCATGATGTAATGTCTCACGTGTATGCGTTTGGCGTACAGTGCCCGAAGGCAAAAGGCATCATCCATCTGGGAGCAACCTCTTGTTATGTAGGAGATAATACGGATATCATCGTTATGACAGAGGCGCTGAAGCTTGTCCGCAAGAAACTTGTGAACGTGGTCGCAGAGCTTTCCAAGTTTGCAGCGCAGTATAAGGACCAGCCAACTCTGGCGTTTACTCATTTCCAGCCGGCACAGCCGACAACCGTAGGTAAGAGAGCAACTCTCTGGACTCAGGAATTCCTGATGGATCTTGAGGACCTTGAGTATGTATTAAGCACTATGAAGCTTCTTGGCTCCAAGGGAACAACCGGTACACAGGCTAGCTTCCTGGAACTTTTTGACGGGGATCAGGAGACCATCGACAAGATCGATCCGATGATCGCAGAGAAGATGGGATTCAGATCCTGCTATCCGGTTTCCGGACAGACCTATTCCAGAAAGGTTGATACCCGTGTGCTGAATATCCTTGCGGGAATCGCTGCAAGTGCACATAAGATGTCCAACGATATCCGTCTTCTTCAGCATCTGAAAGAAGTAGAGGAGCCATTTGAGAAATCCCAGATCGGATCTTCCGCTATGGCATATAAGAGAAATCCGATGAGAAGTGAGAGAATCGCTTCCCTGTCCAGATATGTGATGATCGATGCACTGAACCCGGCGATCACATCTGCAACACAGTGGTTTGAGAGAACTCTGGACGACTCTGCAAACAAGCGTCTCAGCGTTCCGGAAGGATTCCTTGCGATCGACGGAATCCTGGATCTCTGCCTCAATGTTGTAGACGGACTGGTTGTTTATCCGAAGGTTATCGAGAAGAGACTGATGTCTGAGCTTCCATTTATGGCAACTGAGAATATCATGATGGATGCAGTTAAGGCAGGCGGAGACCGTCAGGAGCTTCATGAGCGTATCCGTGAGCTTTCCATGGAAGCAGGAAAGAACGTGAAGGTAGAGGGTAAAGATAACAATCTTCTTGAGCTGATCGCAGCAGATCCGGCATTTAACCTGACTCTTGAGGATCTTCAGAAATCCATGGATCCGTCCAGATATACAGGACGTGCCAAAGAGCAGACAGAGGCATTTATCGCCAATGTGGTACAGCCGGTGCTGGATGCGCATAAAGATCTGCTTGGCGTTAAGGTTGAGATCAACGTATAATGCTGTAAGCATAAAAAGAACACAGACAGGAATGTCAGTTTTCTGTGGATGATATACAGATAACGTGGCATTCTGAATAATAGAGAAAGACACAAGGAGGAACTGTGTTATGGTAACTGCAGTAGTAGGAGCAAACTGGGGAGATGAAGGTAAAGGCAAGATCACAGATATGCTTGCTGAGAAAGCCGATATCATCGTAAGATTTCAGGGTGGAGCCAATGCGGGCCACACCATCGTAAATGATTACGGTAAATTCGCACTTCATACACTTCCGTCAGGTGTGTTTTACGGACATACAACAAGTGTCATCGGAAACGGTGTTGCACTGAACATTCCGGTATTCTTCAAGGAGTACAACGAAGTAGTAGGCCGTGGAGTACCGGCACCGAAGATCCTGATCTCCAACAGAGCACAGATGGTAATGTCTTACCACATTCTGTTTGATCAGTATGAGGAGGAGCGTCTTGGCGGCAAGGCTTTCGGTTCCACAAAATCCGGAATCGCTCCGTTCTATTCTGACAAATATGCAAAGATCGGCTTCCAGGTAAGTGAGCTTTTTGATGAGGAAGCACTGAAAGAGAAGGTTGTACGTATCTGCGAGACCAAGAACGTAACACTTGAGCATCTCTATCATAAGCCTCTTCTGAAACCGGAAGACATCATGAATGAGCTGATGGAATACAAGAAGATGGTTGAGCCATACGTATGCGACGTATCGCTCTATCTCTGGAATGCACTGAAAGAGGGAAAACAGGTTCTTCTTGAGGGACAGCTTGGAACTCTGAAAGACCCGGATCACGGAATCTATCCGATGGTTACATCCTCTTCCACACTGGCTGCTTATGGTGCCATCGGTGCAGGTCTGCCTCCATATGAGATCAAGAAGGTCGTAACCGTATGCAAAGCTTACTCCAGTGCAGTTGGAGCAGGTGCATTCGTTTCTGAGATCTTCGGCGAGGAAGCAGATGAGCTGAGAAAACGTGGCGGTGACGGTGGTGAGTTCGGTGCTACTACAGGCCGTCCGAGACGTATGGGATGGTTCGACTGTGTTGCATCCAAATACGGATGCCGTCTCCAGGGAGCTACAGACGTTGCTTTTACAGTACTGGATGTTCTGGGATATCTGGATGAGATCCCGGTTTGCACAGGCTATGAGATCGACGGAGAGGTAACAACAGAATTCCCGACAACTGTGCAGCTTGAGAAAGCAAAACCGGTTATTGAGAAGCTTCCGGGATGGAAATGCGATATCCGTGGAATCAAAAAATATGAGGATCTTCCGGAGAACTGCAGAAAATATGTAGAGTTCGTAGAAAAACATATTGGATTCCCGATCACAATGATCTCTAACGGACCAGGAAGAAGCGACATCATTTACAGATAATTATTTTTACAGTATCAGGATTATGACACAGGAAGCGCCGGGGAAGAATTTCTCCGGCGCCCTTTTGGTTCAAAGAGATATTCAGTTAAAATAACAGATAGAATAGCGGATGTATCATGTGAAAGGAAGCTCAATGAAAAATTTTAAAAGAATCGCGGCACTTGCAGGTGTTGTCATATTACTTCTTATATTCTGCCTTCCAATGGCATTTGCCTGGGGAAGCAGTGAAAACGCCCAGGCTTTGTTCCGGGGGGCTTTTGCGGCAGCCGTTCTGGTACCGATCGTAGCGTATGTTTTCTGGATGGCGTACCGGATCTGGGGAAATAAGAAGCCGAGAGAGGATGAAAACCGTATGATCGAGAATATTATTTTTGATGTGGGAAATGTGCTGATGGGCTATGACTGGGAAGAGTATCTTCGGAGCTATGACTTCCCGGAAGAAAAGTATCAGAAAATCGCAGATGCAGTATTTCGAAACCCGATCTGGGAGGAACAGGACCGTGGACAGCATGAGGAGTCCTGGTATGTAGATAAATTTGTGGAAAGTGCACCGGAATATGAAGCAGATATCCGTGAGGTGGTACGACGTGATCCGGAGTGTATGCATCTGTATGATTATGCGGAAACCTGGGTGAAATATCTCAAAAATCAGGGATATCATCTCTATGTCCTTTCCAACTACGGAACTTATATGCTGGATCGTACAAAGCAGGATATGTCTTTTCTGAAATATATGGACGGAGTGGTATTTTCCTGTGATGTGCAGCAGATCAAGCCTGAGGTGGATATTTACAAAACACTTCTGAAGCGTTACAGCCTGAAACCGGAGAAATCGGTATTTCTGGATGATCGTGCCGTGAACTGTGAGGGAGCCGGAAAAGCCGGTATCCATACCATCCAGTTTGAGAATCTGAAGCAGGCGGCGAAGGCGCTTGAGAAGCTTGGTGTGAAATGACCTTCAGTGTGAAAAGAGAAACGCAGAGGGCCTGCACCATCGCGAAGCCCTCTGCATTCTAAAGGGGAGGATATGATAAGTATCTCCCGGAACGGCATCTGTTATACAGAAAATATATAAGATCTTGTAATCTTTTATTCCCTGTTCTTCTTCCGGTATTCACCGGGAGTCATTCCATATGTTTTTTTAAAAGTACGCATGAAATGCTCCGGACTTTCATACCCTACAAGTTCACAGATCGCAAGATTGCTGAGCGAGGTTTCACGCAGAGCATGACATGCCTGGTTCAGCTTGATATCCCGGATGATCTGTAAAAATGTCTGTCCGGACTTTCCTTGATCAGGGTACTGAAGTGGGAAGTACTATAGCCAAAATGCTTCGCAGCTTCACGTAAGGTAACGCTCTGGTAGTGACGGTTCAGGTAGTTGAGGATTTCCGTTACAGAATTTCCGGTGCTGTCCTTTGTAAGGATGGATTCAATATCATTTTCGTGAAAACGCAGCAGCATGGCCCAGAATATTAAAAGCAACACTGTCATCAAAGATCCCCACACTGTGAGTGGTATGCGGTGGAATGATACAGATATCTCCGGTATGCAAAGTGTGTTCGATCCCCTGTATCGCAGTGTGGGCAGTTCCGTCATACAGACAGAGAATCTCAAAAAATTCATGTTCATGGGGAAAAACAGGGGTATAGCGGTAATGCTTGGAAAGCACGATATTGCCATTTATATCATGAAAAAGATCGGTTTCTTTCATATAGGGATACCAGGCTTCAGTCTGAAGCTCCGGTACATAAAGCCGGTGTTCATAAATCTTTTTACGGTCCAGTGTCAGGCAATATTCATGAAAAGTCTCCGGATGTTCCTTCTCCTGCAGATAAAGTGTCTTATAAAAAGTCTCATCGTTGTTGTAGGAATAAATATATTTCTGAAATTCTTTTCTGGTAAGCTTCATAACTGTCCTCTTTCCATGTGGTTATTTCATAACAGTTGAGTAAAGTACATCATAATCACCAAAAAAAACGTCAGTGTTTTATAAGAAAAATCACAATTGGAAGAAAAAGTGAAAAAGTGTATAGTAATGCAGAAAGAATCATCGAAGAACTGGATGAAAGGAGAATGATCATATAATGGCAGAGGCAAGTATTGATCTTAATATGGTCCGTGTGACCAATGAGGATTTTGTAAAAAAAGCAGAAGCATGTACACCGGAGTTACTGAAAACGGTAGTTCGTCCGGTTTCTATTGTAGACATCGTAAAAACAGAGGAGGTCTATCCTGAGGTTCACAAAAAGGATGAGATCAAAAATCTTTCAGGCTATCATCTTGCAAAGGGAGACAAAATCTGTCTGGATTTTGGAAATCATCAGGTAGGATACGTGACTCTGAAGCTGAACTCCGTAGGAAGTCCTCAGGACGCACCGGCATTTTTCAGATTGAAGTTCGGAGAGATTGCCAAGGAGATGACCGAGGATTCTGCAGACTATGACGGATGGATCAGCAGAAGCTGGATACAGGAAGAATTTATCCATATCGATGTTCTTCCGGCAGAGCTGAAGCTTCCGAGAAGATATGCCTTCCGTTATATGGAGATCGAAGCTATAGACACTTCCATGAAGTGGCAGATGGTAGTGGAAGATGTATTCTGTACCAGTGTTTCTTCTGTCAGAATGGAAGATGTGAAGCCGGTGGAAAGCAAGGATGAAATGATCCGCAGACTGGATCGTGTCAGCCTTCGTACTCTGCAAAACTGCATGCAGACCGTATTTGAGGACGGCCCTAAGAGAGACCGTCGTCTGTGGCTTGGAGATTTAAGACTTCAGGCGCTTGCAAATTATGAGACATTCCACAACATGGAGCTGGTAAAAAGATGCCTGTATCTGTTTGCAGGCCAGACAAAGGACAATGGACAGGTAAGTGCCTGCCTTTTCACAGAACCGAAATTTATTATGGATGATACCTTCCTTCTGGATTACTCCATGTTCTTCGGAGCAGCCCTCTGTGACTACTACGAAGCCTCCGGCGACAAGGAGACCGTAAAGGATTTAAGTGCCTGTGCATACCGTCAGATGGAGATCGCAAAAGAGCAGTTTGATGAGAACGGACTTATGAAAAACGGGGATGGTTTCTGGGGCTTTATCGACTGGACAGAGGGTCTGAACAAGCAGAGCGCAATGCAGGGTGTTTATATCTACTGTGCAAAGAAGGTACAGAAGATCGCAGAGCTCCTCGGAGATACGGAAAAAGCAGAAGAGCTGAAAAAAGAGGCTGAGGCAAAAACAGCGTCTGCAAAAAAATATCTTTTTGATGAAGAGAGCGGGCTGTTCGTCAGTGGCGACGAAAAACAGATCAACTATGCAAGTCAGGTATGGATGATCCTGGCAGAAGCGGTCAGCAGCGAAGAAGGAGCAGAAATACTGGATCGTCTGGTGGAACTGAAACCGGAAAAAGGAATGGTTTCTCCGTATATGAACCATCATTTTGTGGAAGCACTTCTGATGTGTGGTAAAAAAGACCAGGTAATGGAATATATGAAATATTACTGGGGCGGAATGATAAGCCACGGTGCGGATACATTCTGGGAGCTTTATAATCCGGAAAATCCTGCAGAATCTCCATATGGAAGCAGCATTGTCAACAGCTACTGCCACGCATGGAGCTGCACTCCGACTTATCTTCTCAGAAAATATTTTAACTGAAGCAAGTAAGTCCCCTGCGGGGGCGCGAATATCTGCTTGAACTAAATCACAGTGTGATAAAATAACTCGGATATGAAACAGATGTATTTGATTTCTTCGCCAAAATATGATATAATAAATAGAAATTGCGAAGCGGAATATAAATCTCCGTCTTATTTATCTAAAATTTTGGAAAAGAGGATCAGACAATGAGCGATATGACAATTCTTGAGCAGTGGCGTTCCATTGCTTATAATCAGAATGCAGATAAGAATAAGCTTCAGCGCTTCTGGGCAAATTATTTTAACATTGAGAAGAATATTTATGAGCAGCTTCTTGAGAACCCGGATGAGGTTGTTTCCGGAACTGTAAAAGAGCTTGCGGAGAAATACGGTCAGGACGTTATGACTATGGTTGGTTTCCTTGACGGAATCAATGACAGTCTGAAGGTTCCGAACCCGATCGAGACTATGGATGAGGATACCAAGGTAAACCTTGCATTTGATAAAGAGGCACTCTATAAGAACATGGTAGATGCCAAGGCTGACTGGCTTTACAACCTTCCTCAGTGGGACAAGATCTTCACAGAAGAGAAAAAGAAAACCCTCTACATGGAGCAGAAGAAATCCGGCACAGTTGTGAAACCGCACAAGGTCGGAAGAAACGATCCGTGCCCATGCGGAAGCGGCAAGAAATACAAACACTGCTGCGGAAGATAATGAGCGTAAAGAAGAATCTGGATTACATTATCGTGTTAGGTGCCCATGTGGACGGAACACGGATGACACTTGCCCTTCTGGAACGAGCCAGAAGGGCCCTTCTTTATCTTGAAGAAAATCCGGGTACGAAGGCAGTGCTATCCGGAGGAAAAGGAGATGGAGAAAACATTTCCGAGGCAGAGGCCATGTATCGTTATCTTACCGGTCACGGAATAAACAGGGACAGACTGATACGGGAAGAGGAATCTACCAGTACAAAAGAGAATTTGGAATTCAGCCGCAGAAGGATCGGAACCACAGACTGTTCCGTAGGCGTGGTGACGAACAATTTTCATGTATGGAGAGGAGCAGCCATTGCAAGAAAATGTGGATTCCGGGAAGTGGCCATGGTACCTTCCAGGTATCGAAGCTGGCGTCTTTTTATCTACATTCCCCGTGAGATTCTGGCCATTATCAAAGACAAACTCATGGGAAATCTGTAGATCTGTGCGAGAAGAGAAATCTCAAAAATTTTGTCAACATGCGTTGACAAATAAAAATACTGCGCTTATAATGAACCACAGAAAAAGAAATAAAAAACACGTTGACGAGACGAGTAAGCTGTGAAACGTTACAGAGAGAGATGTGAAGTGCTGGAAACATCTTATCGGGAAACAGCCGAAGACTACCTCCGAGTGGCCCCAATCAGGTCCGGTGATTCCGTTATCATCATAATTGAGAGGCTTTGCATCCTGGCATGACCGGGCAGCAGAGCAAGCAGGGTGGAACCGCGAGAATGAATGAACTCGTCCCTTACAGTATGTGATGTGCTGTGAGGGATTTTTTTATTGCAGAATCTCTTGCAAAAGCAGATACATACTGTGTACCATAAAAACTTCATTTAAAATGAAAGGAGAAACAACAATGATCATTACATTAAAAGACGGCTCAAAAAAAGAATATGCAGAAGCAAAAGCTGTGATCGATATCGCATATGACATCAGCGAAGGTCTTGCACGTGCTGCATGTGCAGGAGAAGTAAACGGAGAGGTCGTAGATCTTCGTACAGTTCTTGACAGCGACTGTGAGCTGAATATCCTTACAGCGAAAGACGAGAAAGGCCTTGCAGTTCTCCGTCATACAGCATCTCACGTAATGGCACAGGCTGTACAGAACTTATACCCGGAGGCAAAGGTTGCCATCGGACCATCCATTGATACAGGCTTCTACTATGATTTCGACCACGAGCCATTTTCACGTGAGGATCTTGACGCCATTGAGAAAGAGATGAAAAAGATCATCAAAAAAGGCGCAAAGATCGAGCGTTTTACAAAATCCCGTGAGGATGCCATCGCATACTTTAAAGAGAAAAATGAGCCATACAAGGTTGAGCTGATCGAGGATCTTCCGGAGGGAGAAGAGATTTCCTTCTATTCACAGGGAGCCTGGACAGATCTCTGTGCAGGCCCGCACCTGATGAGTGTAAAAGGCATCAAGGCATTCAAACTTCTTTCTTCTTCCAGCGCATACTGGAGAGGCAGTGAGAAAAACGCAATGCTCACACGTATCTACGGAACAGCCTATGCTACAAAGGATGAGCTGAAAGAGCATCTGGAGCAGATGGAAGAAGCAAAGAGACGTGATCATAACAAGCTTGGCCGTGAGATGAAGATCTTCACAACTGTAGATGTGATCGGACAGGGACTTCCGCTTATCATGCCAAACGGTGTGATCATGATGCAGGAGCTTCAGCGCTGGATCGAGGATGAGGAGACAAAGCGTGGATATGTAAGAACAAAAACTCCTCTTATGGCAAAGAGCGATCTTTACAAGATCTCCGGACACTGGGATCATTACAAAGATGGTATGTTCGTACTTGGTGATGAGGAGAAGGACAAAGAGGTTTATGCACTTCGTCCGATGACATGTCCGTTCCAGTACTATGTATACAAAGCAGAGCAGCACAGCTACCGTGATCTGCCGATCCGTCTCGGCGAGACCTCCACACTGTTCCGTAATGAGGATTCCGGAGAGATGCATGGCCTGACACGAGTTCGTCAGTTTACTATTTCCGAGGGACATCTGATCGTAAGACCGGATCAGATGGTAAAAGAGTTCAAAGACTGTATCGCACTTGCCCAGTACTGTCTGCAGGTACTTGGTGTTGAGGAAGATGTAACCTATCATCTTTCCAAATGGGATCCGACAAACAAAGAGAAATACATCGGTGAGCCGGAGGTATGGGAAGAGACAGAAGGTCATATCCGCCAGATGCTTGAGGAGCTGAACATTCCATTCACAGAGGATGTGGGCGAGGCTGCTTTCTACGGACCGAAGGTTGATATCAACGCAAAGAACGTATACGGAAAAGAAGACACCATGATCACGATCCAGTGGGATGCACTTCTTGCAGAGCAGTTTGATATGTACTATATCGATGAGAATGGCGACAAACAGCGTCCGTACATCATCCACCGTACATCCATGGGATGCTATGAGAGAACACTGGCATGGCTCATTGAGAAATACGCAGGAATGTTCCCGACATGGCTCTGCCCTGAGCAGGTTCGTGTGATCCCGATCTCCGAGAAGTACAACGATTATGCACAGAAGGTTGAAGCTCAGATGAGAGAAGCTGGAATCCGCTGCTCTGTGGACGGACGTTCCGAGAAGATGGGATACAAGATCCGTGAGGCACGTCTTGAGAGAGTACCTTACATGCTTATCGTTGGTGCAAAAGAGGAAGAAGAGGGTAAGGTTTCCGTAAGAAGCCGCTATCTTGGCGATGAGGGAATGAAAGAGCTTGGTGAGTTCATTGACTTCATCAAAGAAGAGATTAAGAACAAGACGATCCGTAAGATCGAGGTTCAGGAAGAGAAGAAATAAACAAAACAGATGATTGACGGATAAATAAAAGGCGACCCGTGTGATAGGCGGGCCGCCTTTATTTTTGATCCGGCAATATTGAGGCCACGCTGTGATGCGGAGGCGGTCAGTATTGCCGGATATTTTTTATTTAAAATATTTCTCCCTGACGAGCTCAACCGGCATGTCCAGTCCGGTCCAGATGTGGAAAGCCTTTACACCCTGGTGGAGCAGCATGTACATTCCGTTAAAGGTCGGACATCCGGCTTCCCGGGCTTCCCTGAGAAGTCTTGTTTCTCTTGGCTCATATACAACATCGGCTACGGTAAGCTCCGGATGGAACAGAGCCTTGTCCGGGATCACGGTGCCTGTCACATCCGGAACCATTCCCACAGAAGTTGCATTGATGAGGAGATTGCTTTCCTCCAGTGCGTCCTTCAGCGCAGTGTGATCATCCATCTCATGAAGGATCATCTCACATTCTGTCATATGAGACATTTTTTCTGCCATGGAAGCGGCGCGTTCCCAGTAACGGCTGGTAGGACGTGCAAAAACATGGATCTTTTTTGCACCCTCCAGGGCGGACTGGCCGCAGATCGCCATTCCGGCACCGCCGACGCCCATAACGGTGATGGTGCGCCCTTTTACATCACAGCCGGCATCTCTGGCAGACTGGGTAAATCCATAACCATCAGTATTAAACCCCTTTAATTTTCCGTTGTCGTTGCGTACGGTATTTACCGCTCCGATCAGCTGGGCAGTGGGAGAAAGCTCGTCCAGAAGCTCCACGATCTTATTCTTGTTTGGCATGGTCAGGTTAAAGCCCTTGATCCCACAGGCTTTCAGTCCTTCCACAGCCTGGGGAAGGGTCTCCTCTGTTACATCAAAACAGAGATACACATAATCAAGTCCAAGATAACGGAATGCCTCATTGTGCATTAAAGGTGATACGCTGTGTGCCACGGGGCTTCCCAGAAGGCCGGTAAGCCCGGTATGGCCGGTAATATTGATCATTGTTCGATTCCCTCCTGTATCTCATAAAATAGAATTTCTTTACGAAATATAATAAAAAATATTTTAGCACTATAAAGTGCGAAAATCAACAAATACAAATATTGTACGGAAATTTATACATTTTTGTCGCTGATTCATAGAAAAAATCTATAAATGTCGATACAGACAGAAACGACCCGATAAGTTAGAAGAATCGACATCCGGATTTGACAAAATATGCAAAGAGCCTGCCCTATAATAAATGCACTTACCAAAGTTGAGAATCGATGGCAGACGAAACAGCAGTGGGGGAAGCTTATGTATCAGAGGATGTACATAGATATCGTTTTTATGACGAATTTCCTTATGGATTACATGCTTTTAAGACTTGTGGGAAAATTTCTGCATCTTGACGGGAAACGCAGAAGATGTGTGATATCCGCTGCCTTTGGATCTTTTGTATCCTGCCTGCTTGTATGTGCACCTTTTAAGATCATTTTTCCTGCCGCTGTACTGATCCATGGCGGCTGCGCTTTTTTTATGGCGTCGTTTGCTTTTCGACTGAAAAAAGGCGGCCTTCTTGTAAAAACCATTCTGGCTCTGTATTTCACAGCTTTTGTGGTTGGCGGGATCTATCAGGCACTGGAAACGGAAAGAACCATGACGGTGAAAATATTTCTGCTTTTTCTGGCAGGGATTTATGGCGCACTTTATACACTGGGGTGTGTGACCGAGACCTTCCGGTTTGGAAGAAGAAATATTTTTCCGGTCACTTTGAAATATCAGGGGAAGCTGCAGCAGACATACGGCTTTTATGATACCGGAAATCTCCTTATGGATCCTGTGAAAAAACAGCCGGTATCGATCATCAAACAGGAACTTTTGGGAAGCCTGATATCGAAAGAGCAGGTGAAAAAACTGATGGATATTAAAGATAAACCAGAGGCACTGGAAAATACAGGATTTGTCAGTCTGCAGCCGCATTTTCTGAGCTGTCATACCGCAGATGGAAAAAAAGGACTGCTGCTGGCAGTGATCCTTGATGAACTTCTGATCCAGACTCCCGAAAGGGTGGTACATGTAGGAAAACCGGTGCTTGCCATAACATCCGAGCCCTCAGCTTTGGGAGAAGAGTACGAGATACTTTTGAATTCCAGACTATTAAATTGAGAAGGGGGCTTATGTTATGAACAGAGCAGCTGCAAGATCCTATCCGTTTCAGGTGATCCGGAAATTTATGTTCAATCGTCCGGGAGAGGTTTTTTATATTGGTGGAAATGATATCCTTCCGGCGCCGTTGTCAGCGGAACGGGAGGCTGAAGTGATCGAAATGCTGGGAACAGAAAAGGAAAAAGAGGGAAAGTCGGTTTTGATCGAGCATAATCTACGGCTGGTGGTTTATATTGCAAAGAAATTTGATAATACAGGGGTAGGTGTGGAGGATCTGATCTCCATCGGAACCATAGGGCTCATAAAGGCTATCAATACCTTTGATCCGGTAAAAAATATCAAGCTTGCTACCTATGCATCACGATGTATCGAAAATGAGATCCTGATGTATCTGAGGAGAAACAGCAAAACAAAGATGGAGGTTTCCATTGATGAGCCGCTGAATGTGGACTGGGATGGAAATGAGCTGCTGCTTTCGGATATTCTGGGAACGGATGACGATGTGATCTCCAGACGTCTGGAAGATGAGGTGGAGATCGCACTTCTTGGAAAAGCCATCAGCAAACTGACAAAGCGGGAACAGATGATCATCCGTCTGCGATTCGGTATCGGAAACCGGGAAGGAAGCGAGAAAACACAGAAGGAGGTAGCGGATATTTTAGGAATTTCGCAATCCTACATTTCCCGCCTGGAAAAGCGGATCATGAAGCGGCTGCGGAAAGAAATCGTAAAGTATGAATAGATAAAACCGGAAAAAACGGTTTACCGGACAGGGACAACGTGTTATATTGAAAAAAAGAACGGAAACAGTCATTTTCCGGTAAACGAGGAGCTTGAAGAAATACGATGGACAGAGAAGAGCTTGACCGTTATCTGAGAAAGGTAACACCAAGAGAAAAAGAGATTTTGGAAGGGATTTCCCTGGAGGAACTGCAAAGGCAGGATACCTGCCGTTTTGCAAAGGCCGGCCAGGGAACTTATCTTTTTGAGGGAAGCCTGTTTATGGCACCGGGAGAAAAAATCGTGGTAAGCAGGCAGGACCGCTATGTAAAAGTCCTGCCCCACCAGCATGATTATATAGAGCTTTGTTATCTCTGGTCTGGAAGCTGCAGTCAGACCATAGAAGGGAAGAAGATCGTTACCAGCGAGGGCGATATCTGTATTTTTGATACCCAGGCAGTGCATGCGATTGAGGCGGGCGGTGAAAACGATATTCTGGTAAATATCCTTATGAGCCGGGAATTCTTTGACACTGCCTTTCTGAGCCGGATGCCGCGTCAGGGAATAGTTTCGGAGTTCCTTGTGGAATCAGTGACCAGAAGCAGGAAGAAAAAGCAATATCTGTATTTTAAAACCCATGGGAACAACCGGGTGGGCGAGATCATGGAGCAGATCATATCTGAGTATTATGCCCGGGATATCGGCATGGAAGAGGTGATGGAAAGCTATGTGATCATTCTGTTTACAGAGCTACAGAATGAACAAAAGAAGAAGGGGGTGTGGCAGAATGATCGACATTGCACATGCAAAACAGGAATTCGAAAAATATCTGGATGAATACGACCGGGAGGATGAACAGATTTGTCTGAAGATCGTACATACCTATGGCGTGGTGAAATACGCAGGAGAGATCGCCAGAAAAATGGAATGTTCCGGTGAAGATGTGGAACTTGCGGAGCTGATCGGTCTGCTTCATGATATTGGCCGTTTTGAGCAGATCCGTAGATTTCACAGCTTTGAGCCGGGAACCATGGATCATGCCGTGTTCGGTGCAGAACTTCTCTTCGGGGAGGAGAAGCTGATCCGGCGCTTCGTGGAGGATGATAAATTTGATGAGCTGATCGATGCAGCAATTCGGAAGCACAGTGATTTCAAACTGGAAGGAATCCACGATGCAAGAACACTTTTCCATGCAAAACTGATCCGGGATGCCGATAAGCTGGATAACTGCAGAGTAAAGCTGGAGGCGTCTGTTGAAGCCATGCTGGGAGTCTCTGAGAAAGCTGCAGGAGAAGGGCTGATCTCACCGGCAGTGTGGGAGTCCTGTCTCAGAAGAGAATCCGTGTTATCCGTAGACAGACATGTGCCGGTGGATTACTGGGTATCTTATCTTGCACAGTATTATGATATCAATTTTCCTGAGACCTGTGAGATCATCGAAGAAGAGGATTATATCACCAGGATCGCAGGCCGGCTGACGTACCAGGAACAGGATACCAGAACTAAGCTCCATATTCTCACAGAAGATCTGAACAGGTATCTGGAGATGCCGGCTGTGTCTGTGAAGGAATAGGAGCATAGCAGTTACTGTTCACTGGCAATGTTCCGCGAGGTGTTTTTTGTGAGCGAAGGTCACAGAAAACCCGAGACATACCGCGCGAATTTATGCGATTAGCATAAATTCTGTGCATCGCGAAGCGTGTTACTGAGAACGGAGTGAGCAGTAACTCATAGCAGAGAGACTTGTTATATTTTTTTGTTTGGGGTTGACTTTGAGGCGGTTTTCGCCTAAAATATATCAAAGATACGGCGATGATGAGAATAGTACACAGGGAATTATCTCAGAGAGGGATCTGCTTTGGTGGAAGGATCCTGTGCGTGAACTGTGGAACCGGCCTCGGAGCTCTGCGTGATTGAAGCGTGGCGTGTGTTTCCGGCGTTAACGGGTGTTGAGAGAACAGCTTTTCAGGCTGTTAACTGGGGTGGTACCGCCGAAGTCATTCGGTCCCTTGTGAGGGATTTGGATGGCTTATTTTTTGTCCGTAAAACGGGATTGTAAATACAGTGTACGGTTTATGGGACAGAAGAGTAAGCTGGAAGGATTCCGGATTGCTGTGGCTGCCTGACAGTCGGCAATATGTAACAGATCACAAGAAAAAGGAGATTTATCATGGCAAAAGAAAAGAAATTAGTACAGGCCATCACATCTATGGATGAGGATTTTGCTCAGTGGTATACAGACGTTGTTAAGAAGGCTGAGCTCTGTGGCTATACAAGTGTTAAGGGCTGTATGGCGATCAAACCTGCAGGTTATGCGATCTGGGAGAATATCCAGCATGAGCTTGACCGCAGATTTAAAGAAACCGGTGTAGAGAACGTTTACATGCCGATCTTTATCCCGGAGTCTCTTCTTGATAAAGAGAAAGATCATGTAGAAGGTTTTGCTCCGGAGGTTGCATGGGTGACTCATGGCGGCCTTGATCCGCTGCAGGAGAGACTTTGCGTGCGTCCGACTTCTGAGACTCTGTTCTGCGATTTCTACCAGAAAGAGATCCAGTCCCACAGAGATCTTCCAAAGGTATATAATCAGTGGTGTTCCGTTGTCCGTTGGGAGAAGACAACACGTCCCTTCCTTCGTTCCAGAGAGTTCCTGTGGCAGGAGGGACATACTGCTCATGCAACAGCTGAGGAAGCGGAGCAGCGTACCATCCAGATGCTGAACATCTATGCAGACTTCTGCGAGGAAGTTCTTGCGATTCCGGTCATCAAAGGCCAGAAGACAGACAAGGAGAAATTTGCAGGTGCTGAGGCTACTTATACCATCGAATCTCTGATGCACGACGGTAAGGCTCTCCAGTCCGGTACAAGCCATAACTTTGGAGATGGCTTTGCCAAAGCATTCGGAATCCAGTACACAGATAAAGATAATACACTGAAATATGTTCACCAGACATCCTGGGGAATGACAACCCGTATGATCGGTGCGATCATCATGGTTCACGGTGATAACAGCGGACTTGTTCTTCCTCCGAGGATCGCTCCGGTACAGACTGTGATCATCCCGATCCAGCAGCGTAAAGAAGGGGTTATGGAGAAGTCTGACGAGCTTCTTGCAGCACTGAAGGCAGCAGGTATCCGTGCAAAGGTTGACGCGACAGACAAGAGCCCGGGATTCAAGTTTGCTGAGCAGGAGATGCGTGGTATCCCGCTTCGTGTGGAATGTGGACCGAAGGATATCGAGAACGGTCAGGCAGTTCTCTGCAGAAGAGATACCCGTGAGAAATACACAGTATCCTTCGAGGAGCTTGCAGATAAGGTAAAAGAGCTTCTGGATACCATTCAGCATGATATGCTGGAGCGCGCACGTGCACACAGAGAGGCACATACTTACGTAGCAAAGAATTATGAGGAGTTCGGTGAGATCATCAACAGCAAACCGGGATTCATCAAAGCTATGTGGTGTGGTGATCGTGCATGTGAGGACAAGATCAAGGAAGATTTCCAGGCAACATCCAGATGTATGCCGTTTGAGCAGGAGCAGTTAAGCGACATTTGCGTATGCTGCGGAAAACCGGCTAAGAAAATGGTTTACTGGGGACGTGCATACTAAAAAAATACAGCAGGCCACTTCAAAAAAGTGGGATGATCATATTGCAGAAACAACGGCGGGGCAAAATATGCTCCGCTGTTTTTATGAATCTATGTTATAATAGCGTTAAGGAAAACATATCAGAATATTATTCGGCTGCTGACATGGAGACAATACAGCGAAATGTAAACGTGTTTTGAACGGACAGCAGCGATCATCAAGAGGAGTTATTATGACGATTAACATACCACAAAAAGCAGAACAGATCCTGCATATTCTCAATGAAGCCGGCTATGAGGCATATGTTGTTGGCGGCTGTGTCCGGGATTCCATCCTGGACCGGGTGCCTGGGGACTGGGATATCACTACCTCCGCACTTCCGGAGCAGGTGAAGGAGCTTTTTCACAGAACTGTAGATACGGGGATCCAGCATGGAACAGTAACTGTAATGATGGGCAAAGAGGGCTTTGAGGTGACAACCTACCGTGTGGATGGAGAATACCATGATGGCCGTCACCCGGATGCCGTGACCTTTACCAGGAGTCTTGAGGAAGATCTGAAACGAAGAGATTTTACCATTAACGCCATGGCTTATCATCCGGAGCATGGACTGGTGGATCTGTTTGGCGGAATGGAGGATATCAATAGGAAGATCATCCGTTGTGTCGGGGATCCGGTGGAACGTTTTACAGAGGATGCTCTTCGGATGCTCCGGGCAGTGCGTTTTTCCGCACAGCTTGGTTTTACTGTGGAGGAGAATACGAAAGCGGCACTGGCGCGGATGTCGGGGAACCTGGAGCATGTCAGTGCAGAGCGTATCCAGACAGAGCTTGTAAAGCTTCTGGTATCCGATCATCCGGATTACCTCCGGACAGCCTGGGAGACAGGCCTTACCCGGGAATTTCTTCCGGAATTTGATGCCTGTATGGAAACAGCGCAGAATACCCCCCATCACTGCTGCAGCGTAGGCGAGCACATCCTGAAAAGCCTTACGGAGATCGAGAATGACAGGCTTCTTCGTATCACCATGCTTCTTCATGACATTGCCAAGCCGGTTGTAAAAAAGACAGATGAGAATGGAAGAGACCACTTTAAGACTCACGGACCGGCAGGCGAAAAGCTGGCAGGAAAGATCCTGCGCCGTCTGAAATTTGATAATGTAACGATCCGAAATACCTGTCGTCTGATCCGGTATCATGATCTTCGTCCCACTCCGGACGCCGAGGATGTGCGGAGAGCTGTGAATCTTATCGGAGAAGAGCTTTTTCCACTGTATCTGAAAGTGCAGAAGGCAGATCTTTTATCCCAGAGTACTTACAGGAGGGAGGAGAAGCTGGCACGGTTAAGCGGTGTGACGGAAGCTTATCAGGGAATCCTTGAAAGAGGTGAATGTACATCTCTGAAAACCCTGGCAGTTTCCGGAAAGGATCTTATAAAGGCAGGACATCCGGCCGGACCGGCACTGGGAGCACTGCTCGAAAGACTTCTTGACTGTGTGCTGAAAGATCCAACCCTTAATACAAAAGAAAAACTTCTTGAAACAGCAGAAAAAGACAGCATAAAAACCGAATAGAATAACAAAAATCCCCCCTGCATAAAATAGAACGTAAAATAAGGCAGGGGGGAACTTTTTTGTATGATTATGGGTTGAGCGTGCTGGAGCAGTATGGGCTTACGGCTTCATTCTCCGGCAGGGTGCGGGGGGCACTTCTGTGCCGGACAGAAAAAGGTCCGGTGATACTCCGGGAATTTCATGGCTCGGAAAAAAAGCTTTCCATGCAGCAGCAGCTTCTTGAAAAAATGAAAGAACAGGACTGTCTTGTGGACGCCTATCTCAGAAACAGGGAAGGCGTACTGGTAAGCAGGGACAAAGATTCTGTTCCATATACTGCACAGATCTGGTTTGAGGGACGGGAATGTGACACGAGATCCGAAAACGATATTTTAAAAAGCATCCGGACTCTGGCACAGATCCACAAGATCATGCAGCTTCCTGTGGAAATGGATTATGCGGGAAGAAATCTGCAGGAAGAATATATCCGGCATAATCAGGAAATGAAGAAAATACGCCGTTTTATCCGAAAAAAAGGAGCGGTCAATTCTTTTGAGAAAGATTATCTGAAAAGCGTGGAATGGTTTCTGCAAAAAGGAGAAGAAGCGGCAGCTATGCTGGAAACCACGGATTATAAAAATCTGCGGCAGCAGTCTCTTCAAAGCGGCAGTATCTGTCATGGCGAATATAATCAGCATAATGTGCTGATACTTGGGAAAAACACAGCGGTGACGAATTTCAGTCACTGGAGCTTTGATGTGCAGATGGCAGATCTGTACCGCTTTATGCGGAAAATCCTGGAGAAATACAGCTGGGATCTGCACCTCGCGCAGAAGATGCTTTCTGCATATGATTCCGTACGGCCGCTCTCGGAGTCTGAGTGGCAGAACCTGAGAGTCCGGTTCTGTTATCCGGAAAAATACTGGAAACTGGCAAATCATTATTATACACATAACAAGGCTGTGATCTCCGGAAAAAATGTGGAAAAGCTGAGAACTCTGATCCATCAGAAAAAACAGTGGGAGGAATTTTCAAAACAGTGCTTCAGGCAGTAATGATTCTGAATGTGACAAAAACAAAACTTCCCTTTTTCTGAAAATTGTTATATAATATTAAGTATCTTATATAAAGAAACAGGGAGGTATTTTGGAACATGGATTATAAAGAAATCTATAATCAGTGGCTTGAAAACCCATACTTCGATGAGGCGACAAAAGAAGAACTGAAAGCGATCAAAGACGACGAAAATGAGATCAAAGAGCGTTTTTATATGGATCTTGAGTTTGGTACGGCAGGCCTGCGTGGTATCATCGGCGCAGGTACCAACCGTATGAATATTTATGTGGTAAGAAGAGCAACCCAGGGGCTTGCCAACTATATTGCCAAGGTTGACAAGAAATCCCAGGGAGTTGCCATCGCATATGATTCCCGTCATATGTCACCGGAGTTTGCCCAGGAAGCAGCACTTTGCCTGGCAGCAAACGGGATTAAGGCTTATATCTTTGAGACACTTCGTCCGACACCGGAGCTTTCCTTTGCAGTACGTCATCTGGGCTGTGTGGCAGGTATCAACGTAACAGCCAGCCACAATCCTCCGGAATACAACGGATACAAGGTTTACTGGGAGGACGGCGCGCAGATCACACCACCTCATGATTCCGGTATCATGGGCGAGGTAAAGGCAATCTCCGACTGGAATACCGTAAAGACCATGGACAAGGAAGACGCAGTAAAGGCAGGACTTTTCGAAGTGATCGGACAGGCTGTCGATGATGCTTACATGGCAGAGCTTAAGAAACAGATCATCCATATGGATGCGATCCAGGCAGAGGGCAGGAACCTGAAGATCGTTTACACACCTCTTCACGGAACCGGCAATATCCCGGCCAGAAGGATCCTTAAAGAGCTTGGATTTGAGAATGTATATGTAGTACCGGAGCAGGAGCTTCCGAACGGGGATTTCCCGACAGTCAGCTATCCGAACCCGGAGGCAGCAGAGGCATTTGAGCTTGGCCTGAAGCTTGCGAAGGAAGTGGATGCAGACATCGTACTTGCCACAGACCCGGATGCAGACCGTCTTGGCGTCCGCGTAAAGGATAAAAACGGAGAGTATCATGATCTTACCGGTAACATGTCCGGATGCCTTCTTGCAAACTATGAGCTGAGCCAGAGAAAGGCTGTAAACGGAAGCCTTCCGGAGGACGGAGCTCTTGTAAAGACTATCGTTACAACAAACCTGGCAGATGCCATTGCCAAGGGATACAACGTGAATCTTATCGAAGTACTTACCGGATTCAAATACATCGGACAGCAGATCCTCGGATTTGAGAACAGTGGCAAGGGTACATATCTTTTCGGATTTGAGGAGAGCTACGGCTGCCTGATAGGAACCTATGCAAGAGACAAGGATGCCATTGTTGCTACCATGGCACTTTGCGAAGCTGCTGCTTACTATAAGACACAGGGCAAGACTCTCTGGGATGCAATGATCGATATGTATGAGGAGTTCGGTTACTATAAGGATGCCATTCAGGCAGTTACCATGAAGGGTATCGAGGGTCTTCAGAAGATCCAGGAGATCATGACAACACTTCGTCAGAATCCGCCTGCTGAGTTTGCCGGACATAAGGTGACTGCTGTACGTGACTACAAGCTGGATGAGATCACAGATCTTGCAACAGGTGAGAAGAAGCCGACAGGACTTCCGAATTCCAATGTTCTCTACTATGAGCTTACCGATGATGCATGGGTTTGCGTAAGACCGTCCGGAACAGAGCCTAAGGTTAAATTCTATTATGGCGTTAAGGGAACATCTCTTGCAGATGCAGACGAGAAATCCGATGCAATGGGCAAGGCTGTTCTTGAAATGGTTGATTCCATGAAATGATAAAATGGTCACATTCCGCCTGTAATATGCGAAAAACCTTGACATTATAAGCCAAAAGCGGTATATATATAAAGCAAAGTCAAAAATAAGAGAACATCAATTATAGGAGGAAACACCATGAATAAAACAGAGTTAGTGGCAGCAATGGCGAAAGACACCAATCTTTCCAAGAAAGATGTAGAAGCTGTTCTGAAATCTTTTATCGATGTTGTAACAGATGAACTGAAAAAAGGCGAGAAGATTCAGCTGGTTGGATTTGGAACTTTCGAAGTAAGCACAAGAGCTGCAAGAGAGGGAAGAAATCCTCAGACTGGTGAGACCATGACGATCGAGGCTTCCAAGTCTCCGAAGTTCAAAGCAGGAAAAGCTTTAAAGGACGTTGTCAACGGTAAATAATCTGTTGGTTCAGAGTGATAACGGCAGGGGAAACCGGTTTTTGGTTTCCCCTGCTTTTTTAGGAGGAAAAATTATGCGTCTTGATAAATATCTGAAAGTATCCAGACTGATCAAACGCCGTACGGTGGCAAATGAAGCCTGCGATGCAGGAAGAGTTCTGGTCAATGACAAGCCGGCCAAGGCTTCTGTACAGGTAAAGACCGGTGACACTGTGGAGATCCAGTTTGGAAGCCGTAATGTAAAGGTTGAAGTCCTGGAAGTTAAGGAAACGGTAAAAAAGGATGAAGTGGAAAGCATGTTCCGCTATATCTGATGCAGGGACAGCTGCCGTTTGGGCGTGATGGTCTATTCCGGATGGATTTTTCATAAAATAAAAGAGAAATCATCCCCAGGGAGGTATGGATTGGACGAGAAGAAACCGGCAGCATTTCACAGTCTGATGCTGGAGCGGCAGAAAGGCGGCACCATAACAGGAATCCGGGAGGTGATCTCTTTCGATGAAAAAGAAATACTGCTGCATACAGAGGAAGGAAAGTTATCCATAAAAGGCGAAGGACTTCATGTAAAACATCTTGATCTGAAAAGCGGGCAGCTTAGCTTGGAGGGAAAAATCGACAGTCTTACCTATCTTGGCAGGAAAAAGGACAAAAAAGAAGGATCCCTTTTAAAAAGACTGTTCCATTAAAGATAAAATGACAGCAAACCGGTTGATATTTTTTTGAAGAAGTTGTAAAATTTGGATGTATAAGCTCGTAAAAGGTAAAGAGATCAGATTGTGTAAAAAAGGAGCAGCAGATTGAAAAATCCAAAAAAGGGAAAAGAAAAAAAACGGATCGGATATAATTATCTTGGCATGGCGGGGATCATGGTGATCGCACTGGTGCTGCTGGGAAGCCTTATGCTGCAGAGTAAGACTCTGGAACGGCGCAGGGATTATTATGATTCCAAAGCTACAGCACTGGAGAAGTCCATTGAAAGTGAGAAGGAACGTACCAAGGAGATCGAAGCAGAGAAAGAACATATGAAGACCGACGAATATGTGGAAGAGGCGGCTCGTGAGAAGCTGGGACTTGTGAAAGATAACGAGATTGTGTTTCAGGAAGAAAAATAGCTGAAAATCAAAGGTTTCGACGAAATTTTTTTTGACATTTTCGTGCGGCTTTGACAGATATTTCAGGGATCTTCCTTTATAATGTTCAGTCAGTGAAGGTTATAAGGGGAGGGGAAAATATGCAGGAATGGATCATTGCCATGCTCGTAGTCAGCATACTGCTGATACTCCGGGACATGGCAAAAACTGTCTTTTCGGGAAAAACGAAGGAAAAAGAAGAAATGCTGCCGCTTTGTGAAAGCCATCCCCAGAAGGAAAAAGTGGAACGGTATGCAGCATCCTTCCGGAAGCTTGCGGATACATTCTACGGAATGCCTTACCGTAAGGAATTTTTGAGCGGAGGACAGCTGAACCGTATCATATCGGACACCAGTGCGGCTGTATGTTCCAGATGTTATCAGAGAGAGATCTGCTGGGGAGAGCGTGCCGGGGAAACCATGCGGGGCAGTGAGAATATGATCCGTACCATGGAGGAAGGCAATGAAGAGAGTATCCAGAGAGCACGCAGTGAATGGATGGGAGCATGTGGCCGTTCCGCCCAGTATTTTCAGGTCCTGAATGAGGGATTTCGTGAAGAAAGGCAGAATCTCGTGTGGGATAACCGGATGATCGAAAGCCGGCTTGCAGTTGCACAGCAGCTGACGGAAATCTCGAGGATCATGGATCATATGGCAGAAGAGCTGTATGATATCATGCCGGCAGATCCGCAGTTTCAGGAAGATCTGAAAAAGGCTCTTCGTAAAAAGCATGTACTTGTAAAGAATGTCTGGGTCATGGATAAGATCGAAGGAAGACGGCAGATATTTCTGAATCTGAGAGCCAGGAGCGGACAGTGTGTTTCCATGACAGAGATCGCACAGATCCTGTCCAGGATCTGCGGAAGCTCCATGACGCCGGACGCCGACAGCCGTAGTATTGTAAATGGAGATTTTCGTATGGTCCATTTTGTGGAGGATGTCAGTTATCAGATGCTTTACGGAGTAGCGCGGCTTACAAGAGAAGCGGAAAAGGTTTCCGGAGACAATTATATCTGTCGTCAGGAAGAGGATGGCAGGTTTTTTCTCTGTCTGTCTGATGGGATGGGTTCCGGAATAGAAGCGTTTAAAGAAAGCGAGATCGTGGTAGAACTTCTGGAACAGTTTCTGGAATCCGGCTTTTCTCAGGAAACAGCTGCCAGAATGGTGAATTCCGCACTGCTATTGAAAGGACGGGAAGGGATGTTTTCTACTGTTGATATCTGTGCGGTGGATCTTTATACCGGGATCTGTGATTTTCTGAAAGCAGGGGCGTCTTCCACATTTATTAAAAGAGATCACTGGGTGGAATCCATTGCTTCGGAAAATCTTGCAGCAGGCTTGGTCCAACAGCTGGATTTTGATACTGCCTCAAGGAAGCTTTATCATGGAGATTATCTGATTATGATGACAGATGGAGTTCTGGATGCGCTTCCTACAGAACGGGAAGAGGAAACCATGAAGGAGATCATTATGGATGTCCGGGAAAAAGAGCCCAGGGAGATGGGACGGGGAATACTGGAAAGGGTCCTGGGATACAGTGATTATCATGCCAGGGATGATATGACAGTAGTTGTGGCAGGATTGTGGAAAAAATAGAGTATTTTTGGTTACAGGAGAAAAAATGATCACACGTGTAAGAAAATATATCAGAGACAATCGGATGCTGAAAGCAGAGGATATGGTTGTGGCAGGGGTTTCCGGAGGGGCGGATTCCATAGCAATGCTTCATATTTTGAAAAGTCTTCAGAAAGAGATCGGTTTTTCCATGGAAGTGGTTCATGTCCATCATGGGATCCGGGGCCAGGAGGCGGACCGGGATGAGCAGTTTGTGGAAAAAATCTGCCGGGATTGGGGAATCCCTTTCCGGTCCAGGCATTATCCGGTTCCGGAACTTTCCGGAAAGTGGAAGCTGGGAGAAGAAGAAACCGGAAGGATCGTGCGAAAACAGGCGTTTCAGGAGGAAAAAAAGAGACTTGGTTTTTCCGGAGAACAGTCAAAAAAGAACGGACAGTTCCGGGTCGCGCTGGCACATAATCGCAATGATCTGGCAGAGACTATGCTGCATCATCTGGCAAGGGGAACCGGTATCCGGGGACTTTCCGGGATACAGGCGGTAAATGGTGAGATCATCCGGCCGGTTTTGTGTTTAGAACGGAAGGAGATCGTCAATTATCTGAAAGAGAGAAGTATTTCCTATATCACAGACAGCAGCAATCTTTCAGATGACTATACAAGAAACCGGATCCGTAACCATATTCTTCCGGCTATGGAACAGAAGATCAATGCAAAAGCGGTGGAGCATATGGCAGAAACCGCACGGGTTCTGGCAGAGGCAGATTCGTATCTTCAGAAAAAGGGAAGGGAGCTTCTGGCAGGCTGCCGGAAAGAAAATGGCTATCTTCTGGATGAAAAATTTTTTGCACAGGATCCTATCCTTCAGGAATATGCTGTGATGGAGGCGTTTGAGATACTGTCAGGAAAACGTAAGGACTTTACATCTCTTCATGTGGACCAGGTCCTTTCAATTCAAAAAAAAGAAAACGGTCGTTATATCAACCTTCCGGAATCGCTGCGGGTAATACGACAGTACGGAGGGGTATGTCTGAAAAAGAACTCTGCATCAGACAGAGAGAACGATGCTTCCACTGAAAAAAAAGTATCGGCAGGTCTCAGAGAAATGTCTATGGAGCTTCCGGTACCTGGAATTCTGGAAAGTCCTTTCGGAGTTTTTGAGTCGAAAATTTTTTCTTATAAGAAACAGAAGATTGAAGAAAAAAAGTATACGAAATGGTTTGATTATGATAAAATAAAAAACAGTCCATGCGTTCGGACCAGAAGACAGGGAGATTATCTTACTGTAAACAGTGAAGGCGGAAGAAAGAAGCTGAACCGGATCTTTATTGATGAGAAGATTCCGGCGGAGATGAGAGACAGGCTTCCGGTTGTTGCGGCAGGATCTGAGATACTCTGGATCCCGGGAGGACGGATGAACGAGAAGTATAAGATCACTTCCACTACAGGGAGAGTGTTAGAATTACATTACCAAGGAGGAGCTTTAGCATGAGCGAAAAAATCAGGGTTTTACTCAGTGAAGAAGAGGTAGATGCCCGTATCCAGGAAGTTGCAGATATGATCAACAAGGATTATGACGGAAAAGATGTACACATGATCTGCGTTCTGAAAGGCGGCGTTTTCTTTATGTGTGAGCTTGCCAAGAGGATCACACGCCCGGTAACACTGGATTTCATGTCTGTGTCCAGTTACGGTGATGATACGAAATCCAGCGGTGTTGTAAAGATCGTCAAGGATCTGGATCAGCCACTGGACGGGAAAGATGTTCTGATCGTAGAGGATATCATTGATTCAGGCAGAACCTTAAGCTATCTGCTGCGTATCCTGAAGGGCAGACATCCGGCAAGCATCAGACTCTGTACACTTCTTGACAAACCGGAGAGACGTGTGACAGATGTAGAGGTAGATTACTGCTGCTTCAATATTCCGGACGAGTTTGTAGTAGGATACGGACTTGATTATGCCCAGAAATACAGAAACCTTCCTTACATCGGAGTAGTGGAGCTTCAGGACTGAAAGGAGATTTAACCAAGTGAGCAAGCATTCAGGTAAGATAGGCCTGTACCTTCTGCTTATTGTGGCACTGATCGCAGGATATCTGTATCTCAATGACCAGGTATCTACCCAGGGCAGCTACACAATGGGCCAGCTGGAAAAGGCTCTGGAAGAAGACAAAGTGACGGATGCGGTGATCCATCAGAACAGAGAAGTGCCCACCGGTTATGTAACAGCAAACATTGTTTCAGACGGTCAGAAGACAGTCTACGTAACCGATGTAAAGGAAGCGGAGGCGCTTCTTGAAGAACATGATATCGATCCGACGATCCGCAATGTACCCAAGGACAGCTCCATGATCGGAACAGTACTTCCGGTAGTGCTTACCGGCGCGATTCTTCTCTTTTTCTTTATGATGATGAACCGGCAGATGTCCGGAGGCGGCGGAAGCAATGCGAAGATGATGAATTTCGGAAAAAGCAGAGCCAGGATGTCGTCCCCTGATGATAAGAAAGTAACGTTCAAGGATGTTGCAGGTCTTCAGGAGGAGAAGGAGGATCTGGAGGAAGTGGTGGATTTCCTGAAATCCCCACAGAAGTATACCAAGGTAGGTGCCAGGATCCCGAAAGGAGTGATCCTTGTGGGCCCTCCGGGAACAGGTAAAACTCTTCTCGCGAAGGCAGTTGCAGGAGAGGCCGGAGTTCCGTTTTTCTCCATTTCCGGATCCGATTTCGTGGAGATGTTTGTTGGTGTCGGTGCTTCCCGTGTACGAGATCTTTTTGAAGAGGGCAAGCGTCATGCACCGTGTATCATCTTTATTGATGAGATCGATGCGGTAGCCCGTCAGAGAGGAACCGGTATGGGCGGCGGCCACGATGAGAGAGAGCAGACGTTGAACCAGCTTCTTGTAGAGATGGATGGTTTTGGAGTAAATGAAGGAATCATCGTAATGGCAGCGACCAACCGTGTGGATATTCTGGATCCTGCGATCCTCCGTCCGGGACGATTTGACCGTAAAGTCGGTGTGGGACGCCCGGATGTCAAGGGCAGAGAAGAGATCCTTATGGTCCATGCCAAGGATAAACCGCTGGGAGATGATGTGGATCTTCGCCAGATCGCCCAGACAACCGCAGGATTTACAGGCGCAGATCTGGAGAACCTTCTTAATGAAGCTGCCATTGATGCTGCAAAAGAGGGCCGTCCTTATATTATGCAGAAGGATATCAAGAAAGCATTCATCAAGGTCGGGATCGGTGCAGAAAAGAAGAGCAAGGTCATCTCTGATAAAGAGAAAAAGATCACAGCTTATCATGAAGCAGGCCATGCGATCCTGTTCCATGTACTTCCTCATATGGATCCGGTATACACCATTTCCATTATCCCTACGGGAATGGGAGCTGCCGGCTACACCATGCCGCTGCCGGATAATGATGAGATGTTTAATACAAAGAACAAAATGCTGGAGGATATCACCACGCTTCTTGGCGGACGTGTGGCTGAGGAGATCATCTTCGGAGATATCACCACCGGTGCTTCCAATGATATCAAACGTGCCACAGAGACTGCACGCTCTATGGTAATGAAATACGGTATGTCTGAAAAAATCGGTCTGATCGCTTACGGCAACGATGACGATGAGGTATTTATCGGCCGTGATCTGGCACATACCAGAGGCTACAGTGAGGAAGTGGCAAGAGAGATTGATGGGGAGATTTCCCGTATCATCCGTGAGTGCCATGAGAAGGCAGAGAGCATCATCCGTGAGAATATCGGCGTTCTTCACAGCTGTGCGGCCCTTCTTCTCGAGAAGGAAAAGATACATCGTGAAGAGTTTGAAGCACTTTTTACAACAGAAAAAGAAGAGGTTGCAAAAACAAACGAATAAAATGCACAAAAAAAAATATTGAATTTTGTGAACTTTGTGCACACTTTTTGGTGGACACATGGTACTATAAATACCGTAAAAACCCCCCAATACATTATATAGTTTTTGCTACACCCCATAAGAAGAAATACCTTCTCCAAAAAAGGCAGCTTAACCAGCTGTCTTTTTTACTGCCCAAAAATAAAGACGGATTACGGAGAAAACAGATATATATGCTTGCGGGATGGAAAAAATTAAGATAATATATTTAAAAACATGGTACTAAAAACGGAATGAGGAAGATAGAATGTTATATGAAAGCATGGAGACTGCAAAGAAGATGCGGTATATACTCAATATGAGTCCGGTATTAAATAAAGACGCAATGTTCAGTGACGGGACGGAATATTACCGTACACCTGTGGAGCCACGGGAAGGTGATACAGTTACGATCCGTTTTCGTACCCAGAGAAATAATGTGGACAACGTCTGTCTTGTGCATGACGGAGAATATCTGGAAATGAAGTGGGAAAAAACTTCCGGAAGCTTTGATTATTATACTGCACAGATCGTAATGGGAAAAAATCTTGTACGATATTACTTTGAGATCCATTCAGGACTTGTTACCTGTTATTATGATACAAATGGTGTAAGCACCAGACATGAGGAAAGGACAGAATTTGAGATCTATCCCGGATATCATGTGCCTGAGTGGCTGAAGGGTGCTGTGATGTATCAGATTTATGTGGATCGTTTCTGTAACGGAGATCCTTCCAATGATGTGGAAACAGGGGAATATTTCTATATCGGGGACATTTCCGTAAAAGTGGATAACTGGGAAAAGGTTCCGGCTGTGATGGGTGTCCGGGAATTTTATGGCGGCGATCTTCAGGGAGTTATGGATAAGCTGGATTATCTTCAGGAGCTTGGAGTAGATGTGATCTATCTGAATCCGGTCTTTGTCTCTCCCAGCAACCATAAGTATGACTGTCAGGATTACGATCATATCGATCCGCATATCGGAAGGATCGTAGCGGACTGTGATGGTCTGTTAAGTCCCGGAGACAGTGACAACAGTCATGCCCTTAAGTATATCCGCCGTGTGACCGATAAACGGAATTTGGAGGCCAGTAATAGGCTTTTTCAGGAGCTTGTGGAGGAAATTCACAGAAGAGGGATGAAAGTAATCCTGGATGGGGTATTTAACCATTGCGGATCCTTTAATAAATGGATGGACAGGGAACGGATCTACGAAAATCAGGAAGGCTACGAAAAGGGGGCCTATGTTTCGGCGGACAGCCCTTATCGTTCTTTCTTCTGCTTCCAGGATCAGAACCGCTGGCCCTATAATCCAACCTATGACGGCTGGTGGACCCATGATACCCTGCCAAAGCTGAACTACGAAGAATCTGAGGAGCTTTGCCGGACGATCCTTGATGTGGGCAGAAAATGGGTTTCGCCGCCGTATAACGTAGACGGCTGGAGACTGGATGTAGCTGCAGATCTGGGCCACAGCAATGATTTTAACCATCACTTCTGGAAAGAGTTCCGGAGGACAGTAAAAGAAGCCAATCCTGATGCAGTGATCCTTGCAGAACACTACGGAAATCCGGAAAGCTGGCTTCGCGGCGATGAGTGGGATACGGTTATGAACTATGACGCTTTTATGGAGCCTGTAACCTGGTTCCTGACCGGAATGGAGAAGCACAGTGATGAGTACCGGGAGGACCTTTATGGCAACAGTGAGGCCTTTATCGGGGCGATGAAGCATCATATGCAGTCTTTGCATATGGGAGCGCTTTATGGAGCCATGAATGAGCTTTCAAACCATGACCATTCCAGATTTCTGACAAGGACCAATCACAGAGTAGGAAGGCTTTCCTACGCAGGCGCAGAGGCAGCATCTGCAGGCATCAATCCTGCCATCATGAGAGAGGCTGTTGTGATCCAGATGACGTGGCCTGGTTCGCCTACGGTATATTACGGGGATGAGGCCGGCGTCTGCGGCTTTACAGATCCGGATAACCGCAGAACTTATCCCTGGGGAAAAGAAGACAAGGAGATGCTGGACTTTCATAAACGTATGATCTGCATACACAAGGCATATCCGATTCTTGCAAAGGGTTCCCTGGAATTTCTGTGGAACGATCATCAGGGCTTGAGCTATGGTCGTTTTTCTGATTCTGAACAGATCATAGTGATCCTTAATAATCAGGATCAGGAGAGAGACATAAGGGTAACAGCCTGGAAAACCGGTGTAAGCCGGAAAGAAGCAACGGCTTTTCAGCGCCTGATGCTTTCTTCCGGAGAGGGTTATACGGAAATGCCGGAAGAATATATTGCAGATGCAGGGATTCTTCAGGTGAAGATGCCTGCATACGGAGCGATGGTGCTTCACCACAGGGCGAGGGATAAATACAAATGATGCACGAGTAAGGCAGAGAAAAAAGCCAATCTGTTCTTCCATTGGGAATCGGATTGGCTTTTTGCATTGTGTTTTATGAGTTATTCTTCTGTAACGTGTTCCAACCCCTGATTCATGATGGTTGCCACATGGCTGTCTGCCAGGGAGTAGTAAATGGTTTTTCCATCTCTTCGAAATTTGACCAGTGACATCTGCTTCAGTACCCGGAGCTGATGGGAAATGGCACTCTGGGTCATGGAAAGACGATCGGCAATATCCTGAACACAGAGCTCTTCCACAGAAAGTACGTACAGGATACGGATCCTGGTAGGATCACCGAAAACCTTGAACAGGTCGGCAAGCCGGTACAGTGTATCATCATTGATCGGGTAATCTATATGTGTTTTCTTCATTTGCGCATCCTCCAAACTGTTAACTTCTATTGTAGCTGAAAAAAACGCACCGGTCAAATTCTTTTCTGCATCACTGGGGAGTTGTATGGATGCACAGGGATCCACTGCAGGATATCTGCCCTGCAGAACGGAGCTTATTTTTTATACAGGATACGAATGGAATTCAGCACGCAGATCATGGCAACGCCAGTGTCTGCAAATACGGCCATCCACATGTTGGCATGTCCGGCAAGACCAAGGATCATAACTGCGATCTTGATCACCAGGGCAAATATTACGTTCTGCCATGCAATACGGTTTGTGCTTCGTGCAATGGCGATAGACTGAGGGATCGCATCTACATTGGAATTCATAAATACGGCATCTGCGGCTTCAATGGCAGCATCTGCACCACTTCCCATGGCAGCACCTACATCAGCACCTGCAAGAACAGGAGCGTCGTTGATACCGTCACCGACAAACATAACCGTTCCATGTGCCTGGCGGACCTTTTTCAGGGCATTGAGCTTATCCTCCGGAAGAAGCTTTGCATAGATCTCATCGATCCCGGCATCTTTTCCTACAGCCTGTGCACTGTCTTCGGAGTCTCCAGTGAGCATAACGGTGTGGAGACCAAGCTTTTTCAGAGAAGCAATGGCTTCCTTTGCGTCAGGTTTGATGGTATCGGAGATCAGCATATATCCTGCGAAGGTTCCGTTTACTGCCATAAATACTTCAGAGCCGTAAGCGGCTTCCTTTAATTCTCCGATTGTAACTCCGAATTTATCCATCAGCTTGCGATTTCCGCAGAGAACTTTTCCCTCCGGCATTTCCGCAACGATCCCGTGACCGGAAATTTCTTCCAGGGAGATCGGTTTTTCAAATTGGATCTCACGTTCCTTTGCGGCAGCAACGATGCTGTTCGCAATAGGATGTGTGGAGTTCTGTTCACAGCCTGCACACATGGAAAGGAGTTCATTTTCCGTGTATTTACCGGTGGCAACAACCTTCTGAAGCTGGAAGTTACCCTCTGTGATAGTGCCGGTCTTATCCATGATCACAGCGCCGAGCTTACTTAATCCTTCGATGGAAAGGCCACCCTTGAAAAGGATACCCTTTTTAGAACCGGCACCGATCCCGGAGAAGAAGGCCAGCGGGATACTAAGTACAAGAGCACAAGGGCAGCTCATTACCAGGAAAGTAATGGCTGTGTAGATCCAGTAATGCCAGTTTCCGGTAACAAGGGATGGGAGTATGGCAGTTGCCACTGCGATTCCTACAACACAAGGAGTATAAACCCTGGCAAAACGTGTGATAAAGCGGTCGATCTTCGGTTTGCTTGCTGCCGCGTTTTCTACGGAATCCAGAATACGAGTGACCATGGATTCTTCCAGAGGTTTTTCCACGCGGATTTTAAGCTGTCCGGAGGTGTTGACGCAACCAGAAGTGATCTCATCACCTTCATTTACAGCAACCGGTACAGGCTCTCCTGTGATCGGAGAAGTGTCGATACGGCTGTTTCCCTCAATTACGATACCATCAAGAGGGATGCGGTCTCCGGGACGGACCAGAAGAATGTCTCCGATCTGAGCCTCTTCAGAGGGAATTACCTGGATATCATCGCCTGTGACCAGGTTTACAACTTCCGGACGAAGGTCTACGGCATCCATAATCTGCCCGCGGCTTCGTTCAACGGCTTTTTCCTCAAAAAGCTCGCCGATGCGGTAAAAGAGCATAACGCCTACGGCCTCAGCAGAATCATTGATGGCAAAAGCGGCAAGTGTTGCAATGCTCATGAGAAAGTTTTCGTCAAAAATCTGTCCGTGAGAGATGTTTTTGGCAGCTTTTACAACGATAACACCCCCAAGCGCCAGGTATGCGATCACAAATACAGGAAGAGTGGCACTGGTACCAAAGCCTTTGTGTTCCATGATCTCTCCGGCAACGAAGAGTACTGCACCGATGATAATACAGATGATATCTACGTTTTCCCTGGAGAAAAATTTCTTCTTGGAAGCGGTTTGGTGAGTCGCTGTTGTTGGGGACTGAGCCTTTGGCTTCGGATCCTTTTCTTTTACAAGAACTTCGGATTCAATGGATGTACAGATCTTACGGATCTGATCCAGGTATCGATCCGGATTCTTTGCAGTTAAGCGAAGCTGTTTTGTTGCAAAAGTGATGGTTGCTTCGGAAATGCCTTCAAGGTTTGCAATTTGTTCCTCCATTTTGGAAGCGCAGTGAGCGCAGCCTAGATTCTCCAGAAGATAGGTCTTGGTTGTTGTGTCAGTGGAAGCTGCCGGAGCTGGATTTCTCGGAACAACTTTAACTTCAGACTCAATGGATGTGCAGATCTTGCGGATCTGCGGAAGCAGAGCGTCTGGATCAGCAGCCCCTAAGCGAAGCTGTTTTGTTGCAAAAGTAATGGTAGCGCTTTCTACGCCTTCAAGAGCCTGGATCCGTTCCTCCATTTTGGAAGCACAGTGAGCGCAGCCGAGGTTCTCCAGAATGTAGACACGCTTTGCGGTGAGAGCATTGTGGGAGTGATCGTGGTGCTCATGATCTCCGCAACCACAACCACAGTGCTCGTCATGGTTGTGAAGGTGCTCGTGTGCATGATGTTCGTGCTCATGGTCCCCGCAGCCACAACCGCAGTGCTCATGGTGGTGAGGATGCTCATGTTCATGATCTTCATGGTCATGATTCTCGCAACCACAGACGCAGTGCTCATCATGGTGATGGTGCTCATGATCGTGATGTTCTTCATGCTCATCATGGGTGTGATGCGCATGCTCGTGACCGCAGCCGCAGGAATCTGCGGACTCCATGGAATCTTTCTTTAATTTTTCTTCCATATGAACTCTCCTTGCTGATTCGTTTGTTTTTTATATGAATATATGAATTAATGTTCATATGACTATTTAATCATATATAAAAGTCTTTGTCAACAGCTTTTCAAAGAACGGATCAAAGAAAAGTAAAATTTATTGCAAAAGAAATATAGAAAACGTTAATATATTCTGAAAAAATAATCTATTTTATTATTTTTACTCAAACTTCCCACACCAATAAGGTGTGCTGAACCTTGAAAATCCAATATTTCAGCCAATAAAAAAGGCATAAATACAATCCTTTGGTAT